>JABJBD010000138.1 GCA_018668795.1 Candidatus Puniceispirillum sp.
CCTGACGAAAGCCGGTTTCGTGCGTGCCGCCCGATGGCGTTGGCACAGTATTACAATAGGAATGGAAAAAGCTGTCTTCGCCTGCGCCAAGCCAGTTGATCGCCCATTCAAATTTCTGGCCGTCAAGTTCGGCAAGCTCGGCAAATGGAGTCGAAACCATCAATGCCTTGTCGCGTGTCGCGTCATTCAGATAATCGGCAAGCCCGCCCGGATAATGCAGAACGGCCTCGGCAGGCACCGGATCATTTTCGGCCAGCAAGGCAGGGTCGCATTGCCACCTGATTTCAACGCCAGCAAACAGATAGGCCTTTGATCGTGCCATCCGGTATAAGGTAGAGGGGCGGAAATGTGCCTTTTCACCAAAGATTTCGGTATCGGGCGTAAAGGTCACTGTGGTGCCACGCCGATTTGGTGCGCCGCCAATTTCTGTCAGAGTCCCTAAAGGTTTGCCACGGGAAAAAGACTGCTGATACAGCTTTTTGTCACGGGCGATTTCAACCATCAGCGCGCTGGATAGCGCATTCACTACCGATGCGCCAACACCATGCAAACCACCAGAGGTCGCATAGGATTTGCCGGAAAACTTTCCCCCCGCATGCAAGGTGGTCATGATCACCTCAACCGCCGATTTATCGGGAAATTTGGGATGATTGCCAGTTGGCATGCCGCGGCCATTGTCACGGATTGACAAGGTGTTGGCCGCTTGAAGATGAAAATCGATCCGGTTGGCATGCCCCGCCACCGCTTCATCCATCGAATTATCCAGAATTTCAGCCGCTAGATGATGAAAGGCGCGTTCGTCAGTGCCGCCAATATACATGCCTGGCCGGTGGCGCACCGGTTCCAGCCCTTCAAGCACCTCAATATTCGACGCATCGTAATTGTCATCAGATGCCGCATTGCCAAACAGGTCAGACATATTCATCTCATATCAGGTTAAAACAGGATGCGGTAGGCCGCCATCTGCAAGATTATCCATGTGTACCGTATGTTGGGATGAATATAAAGGCCTACCGCCATATATTGCGGTCGTGGGGTTAACGTTTTTTTAAAATTTGGTTGCTATTCTGAATGCGAAAACAAATTTCAGGGGGACTAAATGTCATTTAAGCAACAATTTGGTGCCGTGGCGGCATTATTTATATTGGCCGGGTGTGCATCTGAGTCAGCCAGCATTGATATTTCCGGTTATGCACCAGTGATCGATGTCAAAGGGCAGGGCTATGATGTAGCTACATATCATCAGGATCTGGATGAATGCCGGATGTTGGGAATGCGGGTGCAGGCAACTTATGAAGCACAACGCAAAAAGGAAATTGAGGAAGCCCAGAAATCGGCACTGATTGGCGCATTGGCTGGAGCCGTGATTGGACAAGTTGTTGGTGATACAAATGATTATCACACTGGCCGTTCGGCAACTGCAGGGGCAATTTATGGCGGTGCGATTGGCGCGGCGTCAGGTGCCAGTAACATTGACTATTCAAGAACTATTGCCAAATTTGGCCCAACGGGAGTTGTTGACAGATGCATGAATGACCGAGGCTATAAAATCCTATCTGCCGAAGGCTTTGGCGGGGGGTGATGCTAATGTGCAAGTTTGTAAGTCTGTCTAAAGTTATTGTGATAGGTTTGGTTGCTTTTTCGAGTTCGGCAATCGCTGAGGTATCTATCCAGACATATAAAGATTGGCAAGTTAGGTTGATCGTTGATGATTTTACCGATGAGGAGAGGGTTGTCCTAAACACAATTGTCGATGATGTTGAAGATGATTTTTCACGAAAACGTGGAATTGTTCTCATTGGTTCACAGACTATGCAGCAGAAAACAAATGACATGCTTGTGATCAAATGTGACAAGGCAAATACCAAGCCTTATGTCGTTATTCTTACCAACAAGAAAATAAACGGTGATGGCACGCGCAATATTGAATATCGAGTGGATAAAAGGTCACCACAAAAGACATTAATGAAAACCAATGAGAACTATTTGATGCTGTATAATCATCGAAAAGCTAGCCAGTTTATAAATAACATTAGATCAGGAAAACGGCTCATTGGTCGCTCTAGTGATAGAGAGGCAGGATATATCAACTTCAAAATTCCAATTGAAGGGTTCAGTGATATTGAAGATGAACTATATCGATATTGCAAACCATATTAGGAAGTGTTTCTTAAACAAAGGCTTCCAATTCAGATATTTGTGATAACAGGAAATTGGGTGTCGGCAATCAACTACACTAGATCACACCTGCCACGTTTTTTTCAATTGCTTCTGCGAGATGTTCGCCTTGAAACCTAAAGTTCAATCGGTCGCTCTCAAGGTCTGTCTTGTTACGTTTGTCAGGTAATGAGCAAATTGCGCTGTTAACACCGACGAAATACTCAACTTTGCTTTTTCCTGATCGGCTTATAGCTAGGGTGTCACCATGTCCTGAAACCGCGTTTATCTTTCCAAGTTGATATTCTAGACTTCTCGATGATCCGAAGAAAACCAGTCGTTTGGACGTGATGGATAATTCTCCAATATCCAACTCTTTAATTTCTTCTTCGGATGCCGACTGGAACCCTCCAGTTCTAAGCCAAATGCCCCGAGCAACTCTCAATGAGATACCCTGACTTACACCTTTGCGTCGGACAACCCTCTCTTCGCAATATGAGACTGAGGGAAGGGAAAATATCAGTTTTTCGTTTTTCTTTAAGATTAAACTGGTTTCGAAATGATGAGCAATATTTCCCTGTGCGAGATGGTCTAGGATTTCGTGTTTTTCTTCCTCACTCAGTAGGCCAGAGTCATCATTATGACTATCGTCCAATTCCTGCTGTGAGTTAGAAAAAATCACTTTGAGCAACATGACGCAAAAAATTACTATTCCCGCAAGTAGTAGCTCTTCCATAAAAACTGCTCCATTTTGTGTTTGGTTTGTTGATAAAAACACAAAAAGGTTAATTTTTAGTTTTACCCAAACAAAAAACCCCCGGAGCGCGTAAGCGATCCGGGGCTTTCGTTCAGGTTGTTTATTCTGCGTAGGGCAGAAATTAGTATGAGTAATACATCTGGAATTCGACTGGATGCGGTGTGTGCTCCAGCGCGATGACTTCTTCCATCTTCAACTCGATATAGGCATCGATCTGATCGTCGGTAAACACGTTACCCGCGGTCAAATAGGCGCGGTCAGCGTCAAGTGACTCAAGGGCTTCGCGCAATGATCCGCATACTGTCGGAATCTGCTTTAGCTCTTCGGCAGGCAGGTCATATAGATCCTTGTCCATGGCATCGCCCGGATGAATCTTGTTCTGAATACCGTCAAGGCCAGCCATCAGCATAGCCGAGAACGCCAGATACGGGTTCGCGGTGGCATCCGGGAAACGGACTTCGACGCGCTTGCCATTTGGCGAATTCACATGCGGAATACGGCATGATGCAGAGCGGTTCTTTGACGAATAGGCCAAAAGCACAGGTGCCTCATAACCCGGGATCAGGCGCTTGTAGCTGTTGGTTGACGCGTTGGTGAAAGCGTTCAGCGACTTGGCATGTTTGATGATGCCGCCGATGTAATAAAGTGCGCTTTCAGACAGATCAGCATAACCATTGCCAGCAAATAAAGGCTTGCCATCTGACCACAGTGACTGGTGCACATGCATGCCCGAGCCATTATCGCCAGCGATCGGCTTTGGCAGGAAGGTTGCGGTCACGCCATAGGCATGGGCAACCTGATGCACGGCATATTTATAAAGCTGCATATTGTCAGCTGTTTCCAGCAAGGTGCCGAATTTCACACCAAGCTCATGCTGTGACGGTGCCACTTCATGGTGATGTTTTTCAACGCTAACACCCATGCCAGCCATAACGGTCAGCATTTCGCCGCGAATGTCCTGGCCACTATCAAGCGGGGGTACCGGGAAATAACCACCTTTAACGCCAGGGCGATGCCCCATATTGCCTTCAGGGTAATCGGTGGCACTGTTGTAAGGGCCCTCGACCGAGTCAACCTGATACATGGCACGGTTCATTGATACGTCGATTTTAACATCTTCAAAAATGAAGAATTCGGCTTCTGGACCAAAAAAAGCGGTATCGGCAATGCCAAGACCCTCCATATGAGTCAAAGCGGCTTTGGCTGTACTACGTGGGTCACGTGAATAGGCTTCGCCTGAACCTGGCTCAAGCACGTCGCAGAACAGTGCCAAAGTTGGCTGGGCAAAGAATGGGTCGATATAAGCACGATACAGATCTGGCATCAAGGTCATGTCAGACTCATTGATGGCTTTCCAACCCCCGATTGACGAACCGTCGAACATAAAGCCTTCGGCCAAAGTTTCTTCGTCAATTGTGTCAATGTGCTGGGTTACGTGCTGCATTTTACCGCGCGGGTCAGTAAAGCGAAGGTCAACGTAGGTAATATCATTTTCACGGATCATTTCCATGATAGCTTTTGCGTCAGACATACTGGTATCCTTTCATGTCTTTGGGTCATTTGCCTGTGGATTGTCATAAGGCAAAATTGGTTTTGATCCGGCGAGATAGCCCGCCGGCGTTTCAATTAGGGTTAAACAGCGTCGCCGCCACGTTCACCGGTACGGATTCGGATGGCTTCGTCGATTGTCGAAATAAAGATTTTGCCGTCACCGATACGTCCGGTCTGGGCAGCTTGCTGGATGGCATCAACAACACGCTCAAGCATGCTATCTTCGATTACCACTTCGATTTTTACCTTGGGCAGAAAATCCACGACATATTCAGCACCGCGGTATAATTCTGTATGTCCTTTTTGGCGGCCAAATCCTTTGGCTTCAAGCACGGTTATGCCCTGAATGCCAACCTCATGGAGCGCTTCCTTAACCTCGTCCAGCTTGAACGGTTTAATAATCGCTTCGATTTTTTTCATAATGCAGCTTTCGGTTTTCAACCTGCCAATATGATCGGCTTGTTGGTATGTTTGTCAGTTAGTTACGTATCTGTAATCTGTTTTACAAATGCATCCAGATCATCACCCACACAAATCACAATCTTAGTTTAACATGATCATAACAAGACCAGCGTTAGCCGTGACAGGTGCGTGATAGCTGATTTTAAGGAAAATGCCACTACAATAAGCAGGTTGCTTAAATTTTGTGCAAAGTTGGCTTTGGAGGCATCACCTAAGCTTTAGGTGAATTTGCGGAAAAAGCGTGTGCGATCAAACATATCTTCAAGGTTTTCCATGCGTGTGCGCGTGTTTGGCCAGATTCGCTCTTGAATTTCGGCAATCATAATCTCAAGCAATAGAAGATTAGTGACTGACGAATCCCATGCTGATGGCACAGCGATCTGGTTGGTAAAGCTGTATGTGGCAAATTTACCTACGGGCGATCCCCATTGATCGGTGAATAGGACAATTTTGGCGCCTTTTTCAGCCGCGATCTCGGCAAGTTTCAAAGTGCTGGTTTCATAGCGTCTGATGTCGAAAATAATCACAACATCATTTTCATTCACATCAAGTAGATAATGTGGCCATGCGTTTGAAATTGACTGGATATGCGTCACATCAGGTCGGATGACCTGAAGATGCAGAAACATATAATCAGCCAAAGCCCGTGTTATACGTCCCCCAACGATAAATACCCGGCGTTTGGTATCTGCAACAAGCGCGCATGTTTGGTCAAAGGTTTCGGTATCAAGTTGGCCAAGTGATTGGCTGATATTGCTGATAACCGCGTCGGTAAAACGGTTCAAGATATGCCCAGTTGGTGCTTTTTCGGCCCATGTTTCGCGTTTGGTAATCGGATCGGAAATCTTGGCCTCAATTTCCATGCGGAGGGCTGCCTGAAAATCGGGAAAGCCAGAATAATTGAGCTTTTGAACCATGCGGGCAACGGTTGGTGTTGACACATCCGCACGTTTGCCAAGCGTGGTGATCGTCCCAAGACCCGAAGCCGGATAATTTTCCAGAATACAGGATGCAAGCTGTCGCTCGGCGCGTGTCAGATTGTCAAACTGGCTTTTGAGTCGCTCAGCTACGGTGAGATAATCAGTGGTCACATTCTGCCTCCAAATGTAAATTACAACACATTGTAGGTAGATATGAAGAAATTTTTTCAGTAAATTTCTTGACAGGTTGCATGAAGATGAAGAATTATCTTCATACAGGAGTTGCGCAATGGTTTTGCCCAATAACATTTTTGCAGAAGATGCCATGCAGGCTGCCACGTTGGTAAACCCGCAAGCGACATCGTCTGTGCTTCTTGTTTGTGAGCATGCGTCAAATTTCATTCCAGCTGACTATGCGATGCTGGGTCTGCCAGAGGATGCCAAGCAAAGCCATATTGCATGGGATCCGGGTGCACTGGAACTATCCTGTCATCTTGCTGATTTGCTTGATGCGCGTCTGGTGCATAGCAATATATCGCGGCTCATTTATGATTGTAACCGTCCTCCCAAGGCGCTTGACGCGATGCCCGCGTCAAGCGAGGGCAGGGTGATTCCGGGCAATGAGAATATCGACGACAATGAACGAGCGCGGCGTATTGCGTGGTTTTATGATCCTTTTAAGACATTGTTGGCTGATACAATTGCATCGATGCCAGATAAGCCGATTCTGGTCACGATTCACAGCTTTACACCAATTTATAATGGTCAAGCACGTGATGTTGAATTTGGTATTCTGCATGATAGTGACAGCCGCCTTGCCGATCTCATGCTTGAACATGCATCAACTCATACAAAGCTGAATGTTATGCGCAATAAACCCTATGGCCCACAGGATGGCGTTACGCACACGCTAAAGCAACATGGCGTAAACAATGGCTGTCTGAATGTGATGCTGGAAATCAGTAACGTGCTTTTGAGTAGTGATTCCAAACAGAAAGAGATTGCCAGCATGATTGCGGCTTTACTTAGTGATGCCCTTGGCAAACTTGATAAAAATGAGGTGGCCGCATGAGGGGGAGTATTGCTGTTATTCTGGCCAGAGATGACGTTTGTTTGTGATGAATTGGTCTTAAGTGACCGCAAACACGATGTTGAAAATTAAGTGACTTTGAAAATATTTAACAACCAAAGAGGAGAAGAAAATGAAGAAAATTACCAAAAGACAATTTCTAGGTGGTTCGGCTGTTGTTGGCGCAGCAGCCACGTTGGGCGCTCCGGCGATCCACGCGCAACAGGCCATCAAATGGCGTTTCCAAACTTATGCGGGAGCGGCACTAGGTGAGCATGTAACAAAGCCGGTTATTGACAAGATCAATGAAGCTGCCAAAGGCGAGCTTGAAATTGAGCTTTATTATGCCGATCAGCTGGTGCCAACTGGCGAATTGTTCCGTGCTTTGCAGACGGGTACCATTGACGCTGTTCATTCGGATGACGATTCAATGGCATCTCCAGCTGAAGTGCGTGTGTTCGGTGGATATTTCCCAATGGCAACACGTCATGCACTGGATGTACCAGTTCTGTTTAACCAGTATGGTCTGGCAGATATCTGGACCAAGGCCTATGAAAAGGTTGGCGGCGTTAAGTGGCTGTCAGCCGCAGGTCAGGACCCGTGTAATTTTAACACAAAGAAAGAAATCACCAGCCTTGCCGATCTTGATGGTCTGAAGCTTTACACCTTCCCGACTGCTGGTCGTTTCCTGAGTCAGTTTGGTGTTGTGCCAGTATCGATTCCTTATGAGGATACTGAAGTGGCGGTTCAGACAGGCGAGCTGGACGGCATGTCATGGTCAGGTATCACCGAAGATTATACTGTTGGATGGGCGGATGTTACTGACTACTTCCTGACCAACAATATTTCAGGTGCTTGGATTGGATCGTTCTTTGTCAATGAAAAGCGTTGGGCTGATCTGCCGGAGCATCTGCAAAGTGTAGTCATGTCGGCAATTGAGAGTGGACATCATTACCGTAATCAGTGGTATTGGGGTGGTGAAGCCAAGCTAAGGGCAACAGGCACCAAGCTTCAGCTTCGCTCTATTCCACAGAATGAATGGCGCCAGGTTGAAGATGCTGCCGATAAATTCTGGCAAGAAATCTCAGAAACTGGAGAAACCGCCGAAAAGATTGTTAATATTTTCCGTGATTATCGGAAAGTTATTAATTCGGCCGGTATTCCATATTCGTTCTCATAAAATATCTGCTACGCTCACTAAGTCTGCATTGTCAGGCTTAGTGAGTTTTTCATTATCTAAGGTCAGAGCCAGTGCATCTACTCCATTCTTATGTCGCGACGATAGACAAGCTGAATTATAGGTTTGGCCGTTTTGCGATGTATCTGTTGCTGGTCATGCTGGCTATTTTATTCTGGTCATCTATTTCAAAAGTATTTTTCCGCCCTTCGCTATGGACGCTTGAGTTAGCGCAGTTTGTCATGGTCGGTTATTATATGATTGGCGGCCCATATTCGATCCAGATGGGCAGTAATGTGCGCATGGATCTGATCTATGGGCGCAAAAGCGATTACGAAAAGGCATGTATTGACGCGATCACCGTCATTTGTCTTTTCGTGTTCTTATGTTTTCTTTTATATGGTGGCATTAACAGCCTGTCCTATTCATTACAATTTAGCGAACGAAGCTATTCAGCGTGGCAACCCTATATGTGGCCGGTCAAACTGGTCATGGTCGTAGGGATTGTTTTGATGTTACTACAATCCGTTGCAGAGTTTTTCCGTGACATTATCAAAATCAAATCATTAAAAAATGACGCATCAAAGCATGATTCATCAGATCATGTGGGAGACGCATGATGTCTTACGAAGCGATTGCCATATTAATGTTCTCGTCGATGATGTTGTTGTTGATGACCGGGCAACGGGTTTTTGCCGCGATCGGGTTTGTAGCTGTTGTTTCGGCCTTCTTCCTTTATGGCACTGGTGGGTCGGAGCTTGGGTTTACCGCGTCGATGAAATTGATGAAATGGTACCCGCTATTGACGCTGCCGATGTTTGTTTTCATGGGCTATGTGATGTCGGAAAGCCGTATCGCCGATGATCTGTATCGCATGTTCCATGTCTGGATGGGCCCCATAAACGGTGGCCTAGCAATAGGCACAATTGCCCTGATGGTATTGATTTCGGCGATGAATGGTTTGTCAGTGGCACATTTGAATTAGTACCAGGGGATGGCAAAGCGTCTTTAAGCAATATTAAAAA
>JABJBD010000039.1 GCA_018668795.1 Candidatus Puniceispirillum sp.
ATTTACCCTGACTTTCCAACCTCGCTGGAAAACGTGATCTGCAGCAGGATTACGTTCTGTTACCAGAAGCTGATTATCCTCTCGATAGCCCCAAGCGGTAGCATCTTGAAGAATGGTGACGTCTGGATTGGCATCAAGCTCGGCAATGATATCCGTGACCCAATCATGCGCTGGTTTACCATTAATTAGGGTCTGACTTTTCCGCAAATAGCCGCCTAGGTGAAGGTGATCATCAACAAGCATTACCCGCGCTCCGCTTCGACTGGCAATCAGCGCTGCAAGTAATCCGCAGGCACCGCCGCCAACAATAAGAATGTCGCCATACCAATAGCGTGTTTCATAATGCTGATCCGGAATGCGGTCATCAGGTGCTGCCGCAAGACCTGCGGCTCGGCGAATTGATGGCTCAAAAAAATGCCAGTTTGGCCACATGAAGGTCTTGTAATAAAACCCTGCTGGTAAGAAACGTGAGAAGAGCTGGTTAATGCCCATCAGATCAAAATTGGGTGATGGCCAGCAATTGACCGATTTGGCACGCAGACCGTCAGATAATTGCACCGTGGTTGCTGCGTGATTTCCAGCTGCATTTTCACCAAGTAGCTCGACAAGACAGGATGGTTCTTCAACACCTGCACCCATGATGCCACGAGGGCGATGATATTTAAATGAGCGGGCTGTTAGAAACACGCCATTTGCAAGCAATGCCGAGGCTAGCGTATCCCCTTCAAATCCAAAATATATCTTATTGTTGAATTCAAATTTAATGGATTTTGAGCGGTTGATAGCGCCGCCTGTTGAATGCCGGAAAGGTTGCTGCGTCATATGCTTTTCTCATCGGCTTTGACTACATTATGCGTGACCGTGTGACGGTTGACAGTAAACCATTTGCCACAGCCCTTTGCGTGCCACCATTTTTCTTCAACATAGCCAATCGGGTTAACAGATACTGTAAGCCAGTCAACCCATTCTGTATCGCTGATGCTGTCGTCAGGACGTGCTGGTTTCACTGGCCCCCCATTGACGAATTCGGATTCGTCGCGCTGTCCACAAAAAGGGCAAGGCAAGTATAACATGATTTGGCCTTTCTTACCGGGCGGTTGTGGTTCCCGACTCCACTATGAAGTCAAGATTTCGAAAACGATCAAGTGTGAAAGGCGCGGCAACGTCGTGTGGTTGGCCAGTGGCAATCAAATGTGCCAGCGTATATCCTCCCGCAGGAACAGCCTTGAATCCGCCCCACCATCCACAAGATACAAATAGGCCGGGAATGTCTGTTGTCGAGATTATGGGTGTTGCATCGTGAGCTATATCAAGTACCCCACCCCATTGACGTAGCAATTTCAACCGTCGAAATGCCGGGAATAATTCAAGCATGGTAACAACGGCATCTTCAAAAACCGTTTGCTTTATATCCCGGCGAAACGATTGACCAGCATCAGGCGCGCCGCCAATGACAAGCTCGCCCTTATCCGATTGATTGAGATATACGCCAAGGTCTGGGCAATTGACGATTACATTAATCAGGGGCTTTACTGGCTCCGAGACAAAAGCCGCAAGATTGAATGATTTAATCGGGAGGCGCAGGCCAACTGTTTCAGTAATTGTTGTTGTATGACCTGAAACGACCACAGCGACCTTGTTGGCAAGAACCGTTCCACGGTTTGTTTCAACACCCTTGATCTTGCCATCATTATCACGAAGCAGGCTTTTAACCTCTGTATGTTGATGAATTTCAACACCACGGGCACTTGCTGATCGAGCATAGCCCCAGGCGACGCCATCATGCCGACATACGGCCGCCTCATTATGCACCATGCCCCCAATGATCGGCAGACGTGATGCTGAACCACCTCCAGTCAGCGCAGGTATGCGTCGCCGTAATTCGTCAACATCAATCGGTGAGTAGCTTGATCCATGAAGATAGCCATTCATCATGCGACGACGAATTTCGCGCATTTTTGGATAGGTCTGAACAACATCGATCATGCTCCGCTTGGAATACATGAGATTGAAGTTTAAATCTTTTGCCAACCCTTCAAATAAAGACACGCTTTTAACAAAAAAGGGTATGCTCTCGTCGCGGAGGTAATTTGAACGAATTGTGACTGTGTTACGGGCTATATTGCCACCACCAAGCCAGCCCTTTTCAAGAACGGCAACATTAGTAATACCATGGTTTTTAGCAAGATAATGTGCGGTAGCAAGTCCATGCCCACCAGCCCCGATGACCAGCACATCATATTTTTTGGCAAGGGGCGGGTTTTGCCAATAACGCTTCCAATTGCGGTGATGGCTGAGTGCATTCCAAGCAAGGCTTAAAGCAGAAAATTTACCCATTAAACATGCCTATATTTTCGGAAAAATTTGGTGATTTAAGGCGTCAATGATCATAGATACCCGTACGGCTATGTTGCAGTTCCTAAGATAAGCTGATTGCATACAATTCATAACAAAATGTAATGTCAATAAAG
>JABJBD010000194.1 GCA_018668795.1 Candidatus Puniceispirillum sp.
CACCTAAAAATACAGCGTTCGCGGGTCGTCGAACGTCATATCGGCATACAGCCCCGCCACCTGATCGCCATAGCCATTGAAAATCTCGGTTTTCACCCGTTGTCCGGTGCCTAGCAAGCGCTCGGTACGTTGCGGCCAGCGCGGATGCGGCACCATCGGATTCACATTCGCCCAGAACCCATATTCGGTGCCAGCCAGCTCCTGCCAGAATGACACAGGTTTGGTGTCGGTAAAGCTAAAGCGGACAATCGATTTGATCGATTTGAAGCCATATTTCCACGGCACCACCAGCCGGATTGGCGCGCCATTCTGGTTTGGCATGCTTTTGCCATAGATACCGGTCGCTAGAAAGGCCAGCTCGTTCTGCGCTTCGGCGATGGTCAGCCCTTCGACATAAGGCCACGGATACCAGCCCTGCTTTTGCCCGGGCGCAACATCGGGATCAAGAAACGTTTCCATCCGCAGATATTTGGCTTCGGGCAACGGCTTGGCCAGCGCAATCAGATTCGCCAGCGGCACCCCTGTCCAGGGTACCGCCATCGCCCATGCCTCGACACAGCGATGCCGGTATAGCCGTTCTTCCAGCCCGCCCATCTGCCGCACCAGATCTTCCGCATCAAGCGTCATCTCCGATTCAACAAGCCCGTCAATCGTCACCGCCCACGGGTCGGTTGTCATATTGCGGGTTTTTTTCCAGATATTTTTGGACGAACCAAATTCGTAAAAATTGGTATAGGTCGTCGCATCTTCCTCGTCGGTGATTGCCCGATCCAGACCATAGGCATCATTTCGCACCGCCGGATAGCCGGTGATCGCCGCCAAAGCGGTTGAGGTCATCGCGCCGCCCATGCCGCCACCTATCATCGTACTGGCCAGACCAAGGCCGCTAAATCCGGCCGCTTTCAACCAGCTACGACGGTTCATATAGACATGTTCGGGTGTCGCCGCGGATTCGGGCAATGCCCATGAAGCTTTCTTTTTAATCAGCATATCGGTGGTCTCCCTGATGATTACCGACATATATAACCCGCCTAATGTGGCGGTTATGAGGCAGTCTTTCTGGGATAATTATCTATTCCAGCGCCTCGACTGCCGTGCGGATACGGGTCATGGCCGCATCCAGCATTTCATCCGACGCCGCGTAGGACACGCGGAAATGCGGCTCCAGTCCAAAGGCGACCCCAGGCACAATCGCAACTTCACCAGCTTGCAAAATATACTGGGCAAAATCCTTATCCGTTTCGATAATCATGCCCTCAGGCGTGCGCTTGCCGATCAAGGCTTCGATCGATGGATAGACATAAAAGGCACCGTCGGGCATCGGGCAGTCAATCCCGTCAATCGCATCCAGTGCCGCGACAACCATTTTACGCCGCCGGTCAAAGGCCGCCAGATTCGACCACATGAAATCCATTGGCCCGTCCAGCGCTGCCAATGCCGCATATTGGGCAATCGAATTTGGGTTCGAGGTCGATTGCGACTGAATTTTGGCCATCGCCTTAATCAGCGGCACTGGCCCCGTGCAATAGCCAATCCGCCACCCGGTCATGCAAAATGATTTCGACACGCCATTCGCGGTCAGAATGCGATCCTGCAGATCGGGTGCCACCGCCGCCAGCGTGGCAAATTTGAAACCGTCATAGCAAAGATGCTCATAGATATCATCGCTGATCACATGCACCGCCGGATGCTGGCGCAAAATATCGGCAAAGGCTGCCAGTTCATCCGCGCTATAACCTACACCTGTAGGGTTTGACGGGCTATTTAATATCAACCATTTAGTGCGTTTGGTTATCGCCGCATCAAGCTGGGCTGGGGTTAATTTCATACCTGCAGCAAACGGACATGGCAGACATACCGGCACGCCTTCGGCCAGATCGACAATGCCTTTGAACGACACCCAATAGGGCGTCGGGATCAGCACCTCATCCCCTGGATTCAAGGTCGCCAGCAAGGCGTTAAAGAGTATCTGCTTACCCCCTGAACCAACGCTGACCGCATCGACAGATGTCTCGATTCCATTCTCACGCGCAAATTTGCGGACAATCGCCTCTTTCAATTCGGGGATGCCGTCAACCTGCGTATATTTGGTTTTGCCATCCGCCATCGCCTGTTGCGCAGCCTCCTTGATATGCAAAGGCGTGTCAAAATCAGGCTCACCCGCGCTCAGGCCAATGATGTCACGTCCGGCACGCTTCATATCCAGCGCGATACCGGTAATTTCCACCGTTGGCGATGGTGCCAGACGGCTAAGACGATCAGAAATAAGCGACATAAGGCTCTCCTATACTCATAGCTGGTTACAGATACATAGCTGGTTACAGATTCATAGCTGGCTACAGGCCATTTACGCCCTATCGGCCTTTACGCCAGCGCCCCATTACATGGCTTCACACCCCATTGTTATGCGACCCTCTAGCATTTTGGGCAAGGGTTTACATGCTTTTAGGGGTGAATATTGCGCCGCGCATATGTCGATTGCGCCTATTTGTTCACGAAATGTTTCACGTGAAACATTTTGGCGACCGTGATGTTGTAACATGCTTGATCATGAGCAGTCCAAATTCCACGCTAGAGACATGGTTTTAATGCTTATGTGACAGGGTCAGAGCATAAAGCGAGGAGCATAAAGAGAGCAGGATAGGATTTGGTTTAAAACTAATTTTACTTATATACTTCTTCATTATGCTTAATTTAATTCAATGTTGAAGGGTAATCTTACTTGAACGCCTTTCTTAGTTGTCCATTGTTTTAAAGCAGAAAACTCTTTGTTTAACCACATTAAATCTTCACCTATTAG
>JABJBD010000235.1 GCA_018668795.1 Candidatus Puniceispirillum sp.
ATGGTGATCCCGGAGGGACTCGAACCCCCTACCTACAGATTAGGAATCTGTCGCTCTATCCTGATGAGCTACGGGACCACCTTATCTATATGCCGCATTTTATCAAAAAACGCTATCCTTGCTGTTCTTTGAACCACGCCTAGATTGCCGGTAAATTATTCCTATCTGTCACCGCATTGACAAAAACGCGGCTAGGGCGCATAAACCGCCATACAAACAGGCGCGGTTTGTGTAAAGCGCCCTCCAAAAGCTATTGCTGGAAACTTTACTTATGACAAGCCTTACCGACGCTGACTCAGCAGATCAACCTTCTGCGGGCGGCAGTTTTACCGATTTTGATTTACCCGAAAAAATGCTCAGTACGCTAGCGCGCGAAGGGCTGGTTGTGCCAACGCCCATTCAACAGATGTCGATACCGCTTTTGCTGTTGGGACACGATCTGATCGGTCTGGCGCAAACTGGAACAGGCAAAACAGCTGCCTTTCTACTACCGCTAATGACCCAACTCAGCTATTCGCCAAGCGTTCGCTCCGGACAGCCGCCAAAGGCATTGATCTTGGCGCCAACGCGTGAACTTGCCAATCAGATTTCGGCAAATCTGTCACGCCTATCTGCCGATATGAATATCCGGCACATTTGTGTGTTTGGTGGCGCACGTTACGAAGGTCAGATCCGCGGGTTGAAACGTGGGGTCGATATTGTTGTGGCCACACCTGGTCGCCTGATGGATCTTATGGAACGCGGCTCATTCGACCCGTCCGGCATCACGCACTGGATTCTGGATGAGGCTGATCATATGCTTGATCTTGGCTTTTATCCGGCAATGAAGCATATTTCGGCTTCCTTGCCAGCTGATCGCCAGACGATGCTGTTTTCCGCCACGATGCCGCCCGAAATCGAAAAGCTTGGCAATGAATTTCTTACTGACCCCGAGCGGGTTAAAGCACCGCAAACCGGTATAACCGCCGATAAAATCACCCAGCATGTGACCTTGATGGCTGAAGGTGATAAACGTGACCGGTTGTGTGATGTGCTTAACCATGAAGATACTGGCCAGTGTCTTATCTTTGTGCGCACCAAACGTCGCGCCGATGCGCTTTCTAAATTTATGGAAGCGCGTGGCTTTGCTGTTGACACTTTACATGGCGATATGCGCCAGGGACTTCGTCAGAAAGTGTTACGCAATTTTCGTGATGGCAAATTACAGGGTCTTATTGCCACTGACGTTGCTGCCCGTGGTATCGATATCGCTGGGCTGTCTCATGTGGTCAATTTCGATATTACCGATACGCCTGAGGCCTATGTTCACCGTATTGGACGAACAGGACGTGCAGGTCTTGGCGGCCTTGCTTTATCTTTCTGTTCACCTTCTGAAGAGCCTCGTCTTGCTGCCATCATTTCGGTTGTTGGCTCACGTGTTGAACTTTTTGACATGGATGGTGAAGCTGTCACTGATTTTCATGCCAAGCCTGCCAAAGCCAAAGGCCGTAGTCGGCAACGTTCAGGAAATCGCAACGCGTCTGGTCGTTCTAGAGGCGACCGTCCAGAAAATGGTCGTCCAGCTAACCGCCGCTCAGACAATGACCGCTCCAGCAACCGCTTTGCTGACAACGATCGTAAATCATCGCGCACAGATGATGGTTCTTCCAGCACCAAAAAATGGAATAAAAAGCCGGATGAAAACAAAACACGAGCTACTAATAAATGGTCATCGCATGATAATAGTGGAAATGATGAAAGGCGCTCTACACGTGGTGCATCAAAACCATCATCAAATAGTAAACCCGCGCGCTCTGGCAAAAGTATAAGCAAGCCAGATTTTGGCAAAAAACCGTTTGGCAAAAAACCATGGGAAAAGTCTGGTGACAGACCAGCACGATCAAATGACAATCATACGCAACGCGATGATCGGCCACAAAGAGATAACAAACGTAGCGATAAGCACGTAGATGACGACAAGCCACGTTTCGGCAAAAAACCATCATTTGGTAAGAAACCGCCTTTTGGCAAAAAGCCTTCCTTTGCCGCACAATCAAACACTGAAGGTAAACGGCGGAATGCTGACGGTGAACGCCGAGACAGCAATCGGGATGATACCAAAAAAGATAACCGAAGCGGCAAACCCAGCTTTGGTAAAGCTGGCAAACCAAAATCAAAGCCAAATAGTCGTTCTGCCAGCAAACCTGGTTCACGTTCGGCGGCACCCCGTTCAGCAGGTGGTGAAAAACGTTTGCGCCGAAAAAATAACGCTTAGTGGGTCAGGTTACGTCTGCATTGTTTGTCGCAAAATAAATTTCTGGATTTTGCCTGTGGATGTTTTCGGTAATTCCCCGAATTTAATAACTTTGGGCCGTTTAAAGCCTGCCATCTGACCACGACACCATTCCATCAATTCATCTTCGGTTATGGTTGCCCCGTCTTTTACCTCGACAAACGCACAGGGCACCTCGCCCCATTTTTCATCGGGTTTGGCAACAACTGCCGCCGCGACCACATCCGGATGGCGATAAAGATACCCCTCGACTTCAACCGATGAGATGTTCTCTCCACCAGAAATGATCACGTCTTTCAGGCGATCCTTAATCTGCACATAACCATTTTTATGCCACACCGCGGCATCACCCGAATAGAACCAGCCATCACGCATCGCCGCAGCTGTGGCATCGGCATCCTTATAATAGCCTTTCATAACTATATTGCCGCGAATAACAATTTCTCCCTGCGTTTCGCCATCGCGCGGCACTTCATTACCGGTTTCACTATTGACCACGGCACTCCCTTCGGCGACAGGAAATGCAATGCCCTGCCAGCTTTGAATGTCGGCCTGTTCAGAAAATGTCAATTCATCCCATTCCGAGCGCCACAGACATTGCGTGACATGGCCATAGGTTTCAGTCAGACCATAAACCTGCATGACCTCAAGCCCCATCGCCGCTGTTTTTTCCAGCATCGCCGCAGGTGGTGGCGCACCAGCGGTCAACACCTTGATCTTGTAATCTAGCTTTGGCCGCGTTGCTTCTGGTGCATTGACCAATAAAGACAGAACAATTGGTGCGCCGCCAAAATGCGTGATCTTGTGCTTTTCAATATCCCCAAAAATTGCCTCCGCACTGATCGTCCGTGTCAGCACAATCGTCGCCGCCATCAAAGTCATGGTCCACGCATGGCCCCAGCCATTACAATGAAACATCGGCACCACATAAAGATATGTCGGATGGTGCTGCAACTCCCATGCTGTGACTGTGCCAACGCTCATCAGATATGATCCGCGATGATGATAGACAACGCCTTTTGGTCGGCCAGACGTACCCGAAGTATAGCCTAGCGCCAGCGCTTGCCATTCATCTTCGGGAAGATTCCAGTCATAATTGACATCGCCACTAGCGATGAAATCTTCGTAATCGCGGTCACCGATATTGGGCATATCACCCATCGCTGGATCGCGGATATCTATAACGGCAATATCGCGGTTCAGCAGTTTCAACGCAGCAATCACAGTTTCATGGAATGCCGTATCAACGATCAATAACTGACTATCACTATTATCCAGAATATAGGCGATAGTTTCAGCCTCAATTCTTGTGTTCAAAGTGTTAAGAACACATCCAGCCATGGGAACCCCAAAATGCGCCTCGAACATTTCAGGCGTATTCGCAGCAATCACTGACACCGTATCACCAAGCCCAAGCCCCATTTTAACCAATGCAGAGGCTAGCGATCGACATCGACCATATGTTTCTGACCAGCTATAGCGCCGTGCGCCATAAATCAGCGCTGTACGGTCTCCAAACAGGTCAGCTGTCCGCTGAATAAAACTTAATGGCGAAAGCGGCACGTAATTGGCCTTATTTTTCTCTAGCGCCTCGTAATGCTGATGCATATTCTCTACCCCATCTAAAAATTACATACATATGTGTTATTGTATGGGTTTCGCCAAAACAAGGCTAACATGATGCCAACAGGATTTTACCTGTCAAGCATCAGCACCCCAAAGTAACAATGTTAAAATTTCACATTTGGCGTTACGGTTAATCATGATTGAAAAAGATACACCACCGCAGGTAAATCACGGCCCCTTATCAGGTATCAGGGTTCTTGATCTGTCACGCATCTTGGCGGGACCAACCTGCACGCAATTAATGGGGGATTATGGTGCCGATATTATCAAGGTGGAAAAACCAGGATTAGGAGATGATACGCGCGCTTGGGGGCCACCCTATGTCACTGGACCTGACGATATGCCAACAGCTGAAAGTGCTTATTACCTATCGGCGAACCGGAACAAACGCTCTTTTGCCATTGATATCACCACACCCAAAGGCGCCGAAACCGTGCGCCAGCTGGCAACTCAATGCGACATTATGGTCGAAAATTTCAAGGTTGGTGGGCTAGCCAAATACGGCCTTGATTATGACGCCATCGCTGCTGTTAACCCAGCCATAATATATTGTGCCATCAGCGGTTTTGGCCAGACAGGCCCCAATGCACATTTACCAGGTTATGATTTGCTGGCACAGGCCTTTGGCGGGATCATGAGTTTGACAGGTGCACCCGATGGTGAGCCCATGAAAGTTGGGGTGGCCGTTGCTGATGTTGTGTGCGGTCTTTACGCTTGCACCGCAGTGCTTGCCGCATTGCAACATCGCACACGGACAGGTGAAGGCCAATATATAGATATCGGTCTTGCCGATACACAGATCGCTTGGTTGATCAATAATGGAACTAATTATCTGACCTCGGGACAATCTCCAAAACGACTTGGTAATGAGCATCCAAACATTGTCCCGTATCAAGTTTTTGCCACCATCGATGGGCATATTGTTGTTGCGGCCGGAAATGATGCGCAATATGCCCGCTTCTGCGGTCTGATCGGGCGCGACGATCTTGCCAGCCATGCCGACTATCTGACAAATATGAGTCGTGTGAAACACCGTGATACACTGATACCTATACTTGCTAACGAGATCGCCAAGCTGACCAAAGCCGAACTTGTTGCCAAAATGGAGCAGCATGGTGTGCCTGGTGGACCCATCAATACCCTACCTGAGGTGTTTGACTCCGAACAGGTGATCTCGCGTGAAATGAAAATTGTTATGCCCCATGCCAGCGCCAAGAGTGGAGCGGTTGATCTAATCGGCAATCCAGTCAAATTCAGCAAAACGCCTGTATCCTACCGCTATTCACCGCCAACATGTGGCGAACATAGTGACGATATAACAGCTGAATTACTCACTAATATTAATAGCAGCGCAACCAAGAGCGAATAACATCAAATCACCTATGCGGGTCTTTTAGACGATGCGCAGGCAAGACATGCCTATCTGGATCCATTTTTACCTAGATCTGGATCCAAAGTCAGCTTGGCTTGGCCCGCGATTCATAGTAAATAAGAACCTGCTATGGTTTATGCCAAGCCTTTAAAACAAATTCGGCTAACCGCATTACCTGTCTAGGTCAGGCTTTAGTCATCCACGTGTTTCAATGCGCCATAATTAACATATTCAATGAGGGTTAAATAAATGAAAATGACAACCGAAGAGGCTTTTGTAAAAGTCTTGCAAATGCATGGTATTCAGCATGCTTTTGGCATTATTGGTTCAGCCATGATGCCTATCTCAGATTTGTTCCCAAAGGCTGGCATCACATTCTGGGACGCCGCGCATGAGTGCAACGCTGGTATGATGGCTGATGGTTACACACGGTCAACAGGCGAAATGTCGATGATGGTCGCGCAGAACGGTCCTGGTATTACAAATTTTGTAACGCCTGTTAAAACTGCTTATTGGAACCATACACCTTTGCTTCTGGTAACCCCACAAGCCGCCAACAAGACTCTTGGTCAGGGCGGTTTCCAGGAAGTCGAACAAATGGCTTTGTTTAAGGACATGGTTGCCTATCAAGAAGAGGTGCGTGACCCAAGCCGCGTTGCTGAGACATTAAACCGCGTCATTCTTCAAGCCAAGCGTTGCTCAGCACCAGCTCAGATTAACATCCCACGCGACTTCTGGACGCAGGTTATTGATATTGAATTGCCCGCAATCGTCGAATTTGAGCGCCCAAGTGGTGGTGAAGATGCCATTAACGAAGCTGCTAAATTGCTTTCAACTGCCAAGTTCCCAGTCATTCTGAATGGTGCAGGTGTGGTCATTGGTGGCGCTATTGACGCATCAATCAAACTTGCTGAAAAGCTTGATGCGCCCGTTTGCTGTGGCTATCAGCATAATGACGCATTTCCAGGATCACATCCGCTTTTTGCAGGCCCCCTTGGTTATAATGGTTCGAAAGCTGGCATGGAATTGATTGCCAAAGCCGATGTTGTACTTGCACTTGGCACCCGGCTAAACCCGTTTTCAACATTGCCTGGCTATGGCGTCGATTACTGGCCGAAAGACGCCAGTATCATTCAAGTTGACATCAACCCTGATCGTATAGGCTTAACCAAAAAAGTATCTGTTGGAATTGTTGGTGATGCCAAAAAAGTCGCCACCAGCCTTCTGTCCAAGCTTAGTAACGATGCTGGCAATGCCGGACGCGCCGAACGTGTCGCGGTGATCGCCAATACTAAATCATCTTGGGCGCAGGAACTTACCTCGCTTGACCATGAAGACGACGATCCAGGCACAACATGGAACGAACGCGCACGTGGCCGTGAGCCACAAAAAATGTCACCACGTATGGCATGGCGCGCCATTCAATCAGCTTTGCCGAAAGATGCGATCATTTCGTCTGACATCGGTAATAACTGTGCAATTGGTAATGCTTATCCAACGTTTGAAGAAGGCCGGAAATATCTGGCACCAGGTTTGTTCGGTCCATGCGGTTATGGCCTACCATCCATCATGGGTGCCAAAATTGGCAAACGCGATGTCCCTGTTGTAGGCTTTGCCGGTGATGGTGCCTTTGGTATTTCAATGAACGAAATGTCTGCTATCGGTCGTGAAGAATGGCCAGCTATCACAATGGTAATCTTCCGCAACTACCAATGGGGTGCTGAAAAGCGCAACACGACTTTGTGGTTCGAAGATAATTTCGTTGGCACAGAACTTGATCAGCAGGTCTCTTATGCTGGCATTGCCAAAGCATGTGGCGTCGAAGGTGTTGTTGCGACCAGCATGGACGGTTTGACCGACGCGTTGAACACCGCGATTGATGCCCAAATGAAGCACGGTAAGACTACATTTATCGAAGTGATGCTCAATCAAGAACTTGGCGAACCTTTCCGTCGTGACGCGATGAAAAAGCCTGTCGAAGTGGCAGGCGTCAGCCCTAATGACATGCGGGCCCAAAATATTGCCTAAAGCTGTTCATTCAGCGCATACATAATATCTCAAACAGCCGCCCTTACAGGTGGCTGTTTTTTTGTAATGGGTTCAATTAAAATCATATCTTCCTGTTTATTTCTGTTAGCGTTTCCCTATGGTATCCATCAAAACAACACCTGAGTCACCCACCCTCCATGACTGGCTAATTCTTGCCTTTCTAGGTCTCATCTGGGGTGCCAGTTTTTTCGGCGTCGAAATGGCGCTCACCGGATATGGCCCGCTTAGTGTTGCTGCTGGCCGGGTGGCGATTGCCGCAATTATTCTGGTGTTTATCGCTATTTTTTTTGGCGATGGCCTGCCCAAATTCGATACGCCAACTAACAGGCGTATTTGGATGCACTGCTTTGCTATGGGGCTATTTACCAACGCGCTACCTTTCAGCTTACTATCATGGGGACAACAGATCGTCACCTCCAGCTTTGCTGGTATCTGCATGGCGGTTGTCCCTTTGTTCGTTTTGCCGTTGGCACATTATATGGTTCCTGGCGAGCGTATGAGTTTAGCCAAGGGTGCAGGCTTCCTATTCGGGTTTGGCGGTGTTGTAATGCTGGTTGGTGGCGATCATCTTGGCATGCCATTTACCATAATAGGAACAGAGTCAACGCTTATGCTGACTGCACAATTTGCCTGTGTAATTGCTAGCTGTTGTTACGCCATTGGTTCAATAAATACACGCCTTTGTCCACCGATCAACACATTGTCCTATTCGGCAGCTGGTCTCATGCTAGGTAGCTTCATGCTATTACCAGCGGCTTTTTATTTTGAAGGCATTCCTAACTTACCAGCCCCAAGCGCATTGGCTGGCATACTCTACCTTGCTATTTTTCCAACTGCCGTTGCGACTTTGCTACTGACCGTGCTGATCAATCGCGCAGGGCCAACTTTCCTATCGCTGGTGAATTATCAGGTGCCAGTATGGGCGGTTCTTATTGGTACGCTGGCTTTGTCTGAAGCTTTGCCTGGGCATTTTGTTTCTGCGTTAGCAATCATTCTGGCAGGTCTGGCCATCTCACAGTTCTACGATCGCTGGCGCGCTAAAATGATTGGTTAATCTTGCCAACAATTTGACCCATCACATCATTGACGGCAATAACAATGAAATAGTGGGCACTAATGTCAGTAGCGTCAGCCGCAATATATCAGCAACCCAGAATGGCGTGACGCCTTTGAAAATAGTTTTAACCGATACGTCTTTCAACACGCCTTTCAGCACAAAGACATTCAAACCAATTGGCGGCGTTATCAGGCTGATTTCAGTCACAACCACCACCAGAATGCCAAACCAGATCAAATCAAACCCCAATCCCTCAACCAACGGTGCAAAGATAGGAACCGTCAAAAGGATCATCGACATTGATTCAAACACACATCCCAGCAAGACATAAATCAGCAGGATGATAAAAATCACTCCCAAGGGTGAAACGTCAAAATTTGTGACTATATCAATTAGCGCTGGTGGCAACCCCGCCCGATTGACAAAATTTGAAAAAATCAAAGCACCAAACAAAAGCAAAAATAGCTTTGCAGACGTCACCGCTGTCTCGCGTAGCACCTCCATCGCCGAGGAAATATTCAAGGCACCACGACGCCACGCGATTAACATGGCTCCTGCCGCGCCCATGCCAGCGGCTTCTGTCGGTGTAAAGGCACCCACATAGATGCCACCAATCACAAAAATAAATAACCCAAGCGTTGTCCAAACATCCCGCAGGGCAATGAGCCGGTCTGTCCAGCTACTTTTATCGCCAGCTGGGCCTGCCGCAGGATTGCGCGTGACCACGACCATAACGGCAAGCAAGTAGAAAAGCACGCCCACAAGACCAGGCAACACACCAGCAACAAATAATTTTCCTACCGAGGTTTCTGTCATCAATCCATAAATCACCAGAATAACGCTTGGTGGGATTAGAATGCCCAGCGTGCCACCCGCTGCAATCGAGGCAGTAGCAAGTGAGTCATCATATTTATAGCGCCGCATTTCAGGCATAGAGACTTTTGACATGGTGGCTGCAGTCGCCAAAGACGAACCACAAATTGCCGAGAACATGCCACAAGCGCAAATTGTTGACATCGCCAACCCGCCTTTGCGGTGTCCCAGAAACACATAAGCGGCACGGTATAGTTCCTTGGCCATACCACCACGTTCAACCATTAAACCCATCAGAATGAACAGAGGGACAACTGAAAGACCATAGGATTGGCCTGAATCAATCACCAATCGACTAGCACTTGAAATCGCAGCGCGGTAACTTGCTAATTCGCCAAAGCCAATCACACCGACAATGCCAAGTGCAATGCCAAGTGGCATTCGCATAAACGCCAAAATCAGCACGGCGGCAAAACCAATCAATGCAGCGATCATTTTATATCCTCACCATCGGCAGAAAAATCTTTGCCGGAACTTGAAAACACAACTAGCAAACGAATAAAGGCCATCACCGCCGCTGCATAAATAGACAAAGTAATAAAGGATACAGTTATCACCCGGGGAATACCCAGATATTCTGTTGTGTCTTTATCTTCGAATGCACGCACCGCATAATCAAAAACACGATCACCAATGCGATAGGCCACATAAATTGAAATAACCAACATCACAATACTGATGATCCAGCCAACTCGACCCTTGGCAAAAAACGCTATCAGATCAACGGTCACGTGATCATTACGAAAAAACATGGCTGGAAGTGAAAAGAAAATAATGCCAGCCATACATATACGCACAAGTTCAACTGCACCGACGACAGGCATAGACAGAAAATAGCGACCAATGACGTCTGCACAGGTCAGAACAACCAGCAAAAACAGAATAATCGCCGCCAAATTAGACACGAAACGGCTGGCATTCTCTGCCAACCGTTCCACAAATTTTATCAACCCAAACACAAAAGAAATATTTCGGGTCTAGAGTTGTGACTTGAAAAAGGCGAGAGCTGCCTTGCCATCCACGCCACGGCCGTCAATTGCCGCCAGAACTTCAGCCTCAATGCCAGCAGTTAACTCTTTGAAAAAAGCTTTATCTGCATCGCTGGCATCGGTTACAACCAGACCAGCTTCAAGCCCTTTGGCCATACCAAGATCATCAGCCGCATCCCAGAATGAACCGACTTTTGCTGCCATCTTTACACCACGCATATCATCAATGCATTTACGGTGTGCCGATGAGAGACCATCATAGGTGTCTTTGTTCATTGGAATGGCGAATGACGTTGTATAGATGCCATCGGTATTCCGATAGGTATGCTTGGCAATCTCGGCAACTTTAAAAGCGTGCATGGTTTCCATAGGAAAGAACACGCCATCGGCAACACCCGATGAAATGGTTTCATACACCTTTGGCGCAGGTACGTTAACACCAGCCACACCCAAAGCAAGGCCAATCGCATTAGCAACACCGCCACCAACACGCAATTTCATGCCTTTAAGGTCTTTGAAAGACGAGATTGGCTTAACTGTATGGATCATGCCTGGGCCATGCACAAAATTGGTGAGCATTTCAACGCCTTTGGCTTCATTAGCAGCATCAAGATGCTTTTCCCATGTCGCCTGAAACGCGGCTGACACAGATTCGGACTTTCCAAAAAGGCCCGGCAATTCAGCAAGTTTTGTGGTTTCAAATTTTCCTGGTGTATAGCCATGCACCATCCATCCAAGATCGGCCACACCATCACGAACAGTATCATACTGAGCTGGTGGTGGTGCTAGGCCATATTCGACTTTCAAACTAAGGCTGCCGCCTGAACAAGCCTTTAGCTCTTCATTCATCCATGGGAATACTGACGCATTCATCGCATGCTTTGGGCTAGCCCATGAAGACACCGTCAAAACGGTATCAGCATTTGCTACCGACACACTCAATGGCACCGCTAGGAATGATAATGCGGCAACACCAAGGCCAGCCACTTTAAAGAAACTAGAATTTTTCATTTATAACTCTCCCTTTTATTAAACTTCGTATTTTATTCATAAATCCCCTATTCACCCTACACATCCGGCCTCAAGTGGCAACCCAATTTTCATAACGAACAGTCATTAAAAATTGCCGAAAGAGTTATATATTCTCTATTCTGACAGTAAATATGAAGCAGTAATGCAAAAGCCCGCGTATCTTTTTACGCGCTTTTACCTTTCCCTATCATCTCATCCAAAGTAACGTCATAGAAATTTAACTATGTGGGGGATAATATGGAAAACGATCAAATCGGAAGTACCGAACAGTTAAAAAATCCTGATTATGAAGTACCTATGGGACCAAGAGTCGCCCTGGGGCTTCAGCATGTGTTAGCAATGTTTGCCAGTAACGTAACACCGTCAATCATTATTGCGGGCGCGGCTGGCTTTGCCTTTGGCGGCGAAGACATGGTATTTTTAATCCAGATGGCCATGCTTTTTGCTGGCATCGCAACCTTGTTTCAAACGATTGGTATGGGGCCTGTTGGCGCCCGATTACCTGTTATGCAGGGGACCAGTTTTGCATTCGTACCAATTATGATAGGTATCGTTAAAGCTGGTGGCATGGCAACATTAATGGGCGCCATTATTGTTGCTGGTATATTCCATACCTTCCTTGGCGCCATTATTGGCCGCATCCGCCATTGGTTTCCACCTCTGGTTTCAGGAATGGTAATCATGGCTATAGGTTTAGCGCTTCTTCCTGTTGGCATCAAATATGCGGCGGGTGGTGCAGCCGAGTTCCAGATGAACGCGCCAGAATGGGGTGATTTCAGCAAATGGGGCCTAGCTCTGACAGTTATCATTGTCGCACTTGGCTTTAAGTTCTTTACCCGTGGCATCACGTCGTCAGCCGCTATTTTACTTGGTTTGATTGCCGGTTATCTAGTTGGCATTGCGACAGGTGTTGTCAATTTTGGCGGCGTCGCCAAAGCGGCATGGTTTGTTGTACCAACACCTTTTAAATATGGCATTGAGTTCAGTGCTTTTGCAATTATCGGTATGATTCTGATGTCAATCGTTAGCGCGATTGAGACTGTTGGTGATATTTCTGGCATTGCCAAAGGTGGTGCCGGACGTGAAGCAACTGACGAAGAACTAGCAGGCGGCACCTATGCTGACGGGCTTGGTAGTGCAGTTGCTGGCATATTTGGTGGCTTGCCAAACACGTCCTTTAGCCAGAATGTTGGCTTGATTTCAATGACCGGTGTGATGAGCCGAGGCGTGGTAACCGTTTCTGGTATTTTCCTGATCATCTGTGGTTTTATTCCAAAGATAGGTGCGATTATTTCCGCCATGCCAATCTCGGTACTTGGTGGGGGTGTGATCCTGATGTTTGGTATGGTTGTATCAGCTGGTATCAACATGCTATCTGACGTCAAATGGAGTCGCCGCAATATGGTCATCCTAGCCACATCGCTTTCTGTTGGTCTTGGTTTGCAAGCGGTACCAAAATCTATGCAACATCTGCCTGATAGCTTTGAAATGCTGATGGTGTCTGGTTTGCTGCCGGTTGCAGTACTTGCTGTGGCCATGAATATGCTTTTACCTGAGGATGCAGACTAGTTTGCATGGCTCGTTTAATGACTAAACATGGGCGCCGTCAAAGTTATTTGACGGCGCTTACAAAGTGTTAATGACGGCAAATGGATTAATACATGTCAGGACAAACACTTCTTATCAAAAACGCTGATGTTCTGTGCACAATGGCACCAAGCGGGCATGACAACCCCGGTGACATGAACGAAATTCAGAATGGTGGTTTGTTCATTCGTGATGGCGTGATCGAGCATGTTGCCAAAACTAGCCAGCTTCCTAAGTCTGCTGACACAGTTCTCGACCTTACCGGACATATTGTTATTCCCGGCATGGTAAACACCCACCATCACTTATTCCAGAATTTAACCCGCGCAGTACCTGCCGCTCAAAATGTGCCGCTATTTGGCTGGCTGCAAACACTCTATCC
>JABJBD010000177.1 GCA_018668795.1 Candidatus Puniceispirillum sp.
AATAGTTCCCGATCCAATAATAGCACCAGCGCGCAAATTCCGTGACTTGGCCGCATGGGCAATCAATTCGGCAAAGGAAAACGTCATGTCGGTACCGGCATCTGCGCGCCCAAGCGGCACATCATTCAGGTCAACTTCCATGATCCGGTTCAGTTTATTATCAACCCAAGCTGCATCAAGTTCATCAGGGGTTACGGCAACAGGTGAAAAGGTGGTTGCTGGCTTTGACTGTAAAAACCCGAACCCCTTTGCCAGCTCACCTTTGATAAGGTGGCGTAAAGACACATCATTGACCAGCATGATAAGTTTGATATGCGCGCCAGCATTGGCAACGGATACAGCCATAGGCACGTCATCGGTAATGATTGCGACTTCGGCTTCCATATCTATGCCCCATGCCTCGTCAGGAATAACAATGGGGGCAAGCGGTGGGGTAAAATCATCCGAACCGCCTTGATACATCAAGGGATCAGTCCAAAAGCTTTCTGGCACTTCGGCACCGCGCGCTTTGCGCACAAGCTGAACATGATTGACATAGGCCGAGCCATCCGCCCATTGATAGGCACGCGGCAAAGGGGAATGGGCAGCTGCAGGATTAAAATCATGACAGGCGACCGATCCAGATTGCACCGCGCTAAAAAGGGTTTCCAGCAAAGGCGCGCATCTATCCCATTCATCAAGTGCCGCCTGCATGGTCGGTGCAATGTCGGTAGCATGACAATAGCGGGTCAAATCACGCGAAACGACGATTAGGCTTCCGTCGCGGGTTCCATCATTCAGGCTGGCAAGTTTCATTATCTATCTCATATCTTGGTTGGGGTTACTTTTTACCGGTAAATTTTTTCTCTAGCCCTTGCCAGCAATCAATATAATCATCCTGCAAAGTTGATGTTTCGGCAGCAAAGCGCGTCACATGCTGGGGAAATCGGCTTTCAAACATAAAGGCCATCGTATCAGTCATCTTTACGGGCTTCAGCGCGCTTGTGGATGCTTTTTCAAAGGCGTCCAAATCTGGACCATGCGGTAGCATCATATTATGCAGACTGACGCCGCCGGGAATAAACCCTTCCTGCTTGGCATCATATGTTCCTTTAATAAGCCCCATAAATTCAGACATAATATTGCGGTGATACCAAGGTGGCCGAAATGTATCTTCGGCAACAGACCAGCGTTCAGGAAAAATGACAAAATCGATATTTGCTGTACCTGCGGTTTCGGATGGTGCGGTTAAGACAGTAAAGATCGACGGATCAGGATGATCAAAGCTGAGGGCACCGACAGGCGAAAAAGTCGATAAATCGTAACAATAAGGTACATAGTTGCCATGCCATGCCACCACATCAAGCGGGCTGTGCCCTAGTGATGTTTTGTGAAAACCACCACACCATTTCACAATAAGCTCATGTGGTTCATCACTATCGTCATAGGCCGCAACAGGTGTTTTGAAATCACGTGGATTGGCAAGGCAGTTTGCCCCGATAGGGCCACGATCTGGCAAGGTGAATTTTGCCCCGTAATTTTCGCAGACATAACCACGTGCTCCCCCATTTGATGTATTGCCGCATAGCTGGATTTTGACCATCATGCCGCGCGGCAAAACAGCAATATGCCCCGGGGTAATTGTCATCTGCCCAAGTTCGGTATGCAGGATCAGGCCGCCTAGCTGAGGCACAAATAGCATTTCGGCATCGGCGTTCAAAAATACGGATGCATCCATATCGTGATTGCATACATATATATGTGTTGCCATGCCTGAATGCTGAGTACAGTCACCGGTGCTGGTAATCGTTCGCATACCATCGATGAAATTGGTCTTCTCAACCGGAATATCAAAAGGATTCCAGCGATATTGCCCCAATGGCACATCATGCGTCTCGCCTGTGGGGGCGGTTTTCCAAAGCGGAAAGTCAGCTTTTGCAAAACGTCCCGAATGGCGCACCGATGGCCGGATCCGATACAACCATGACCGTTCGTTGGTTGCCCGTGGTGCTGTAAAAGGTGATCCGCTTAGCTGTTCGGCATATAGACCATAGGGGCATTGTTGTGGTGAATTGCGACCTTGGGGCAGTGCGCCTGGCAACGATTCACTTTCAAAATCATTACCAAAACCCGGCATCATTTTGTTGCTCATATACTTATTCCCTATTAGCGGATGCGCCCGGAAGATCTTTCTTAATATATAGCCATGCTACACTGCCCATCTGACTTTTAAAAGTCGGCGTTTGGCAAGATTATATATCTAGGGGCTGTTTCTGATTCGTGAAATCTGGTTTTGGACGTGCGCATATGTGGTTATAGGTGAGCTCATTTGCATTAAGAAACAATTAAATTTATTAGCAGTTAATATAAATTTAATAAAATCAGTCAAATAAAGGAGTTTTTTTAGCATAAATCGTAAATTATTTAGTTTGCATTTACGAAAAATTAGGCATCTGTCTCTTATTCTCATCCCTGACAATTTGATTATCCAAATCAATATCGGGGGCCAAAGATGCCAAAGTATAATATGCAAAAGTATAAGGTACAAGATAAGGTAATTCGACGTTCAGGTAATTCTTTTTCAAACGGGCATCTCAAGCTACCTTTATATGCCTATGCCAAACATACATTCATAGTTGCGGCATTATCCTGTCTGGTGCATGGCGGATCTGCGTGGGCGCAGACAGATGAAGCATCCACGCCAAAAGTCACTGGTGTATTAAGCGAGTCTGTGCGGCTGGCTTTGTTTAACCATCCCGAAGTATCCGAAGCCAATGCGCGTGTCTGTCAGGCGATCCACCGGCTGGGTCTTGGCCGGGCTTTACGCCGACCGCAGGTTAATCTCACCGTATCGGGTGGCCAGCAGCTTTTTGACCGTATCCGTGAGGATAAGGGCAGACAGGTTCCCACGACAGTTAAATTTGGCAACCAAACTATCAGAAGTTCAAAAACGGTTTACGACCGAAGCGAAAAAGATCGGCTAGCGGGGGCAAAGCATCGCCAATATAAGCGCCATGAAAAAGAAGGCGTTTATGATGCCACCGTGTCGTTGCGTTATAATCTGATCGATTGGGGGTCGAGCAAAAGTGATATAGAAGCCAAAAGGCTACAGCATAAGGTCAGCCAGATTGATGCCAAGGGCACTTTATCCGAGCGTAGCTTTCAACTGCTGACCATATCAATCAGGCTGGCGATGTATGATGATTTGCTGGCCGAACATAAACTGGCGCAGGCGCAGGTTGCCAAACAGATCGCGTCGGTACAGGCACGGGTTGAGTCGGGGGTCGGACGACTTTCTGATTTACGTGCGGCCAAGCTGATTGGGCTTGATCTGGAAATCGCCGCTAGCCGCCTGCAATCGCAACGCGAACAGGTGATCGAGTCATTAGACATTGATCTTGGACTGTCGCCAAGTGATGCCAAGCATCTATTTACCACTTATAGGGAACGCCGCCCATGGTCGCTGGCGACAGTTGAGGCCACGCAAACCGAAAAGGCGCACGCGCTTCGTTTGCAGATTGAAGCGGTCGATTTCGAACAACGCCAGATCAAAACATCAAAATATATGCGCATTGATGG
>JABJBD010000237.1 GCA_018668795.1 Candidatus Puniceispirillum sp.
GCTTTCGGGTTGCTCATCTGAATAAACAGGCCTGTCAGGATCGCGCGCAAAAAGGATGTTTCCGAACTGGATGGCTTGTTGAATTCATCTGAAAATTTTGTGCCGCTTAGCGCCGCGCGCAATGATTTCACCCCTAGCCAGCATAGATAGGAACCGCCAACCAAGCCAACCATCAAGGTGGTTTCCTCATAAGCGTTAAGCAAGGTCATCATGCCTGTTGATGTCAGCATCACCCAGATAGCGGTGCCAAAGCTAACGCCTAGGGCTGTGGCCACGCCTGCGCGGCGGTTCTTTACCGCATGCGCCGTGATGACAACAAAATTGGGCCCCGGGCTGACAAAGCCCAGAAAGCTGGCAATATATATGGTCATCAGACCTGGCCAGTAGCCTGCGATGGTTTCAATCATGGATCCGCACTCTTATGGCTTTACGATTGATAAGATCGCAATCACCTTAGCCACGATTAACTAATTTCCCTAGTTATTTTGGTGTCTTTAACTGCCTTGAGTTGATGACGGCATTCACGCTTAAGTGGCACTAAAGCCGGCACATTTCAGTTGATCGATCAGATGTGGCTGTAGGCGGGGGATTACTCCGTCGCCGCCAGCTGTGCTTCATAGGCGAACAAGGCCGCTGCGCCACCTGTATGCAGGAACACGACATCCTTTGTGTTATCAAAAAAGCCCTGTTTGACCATATTGATCAGACCATCCAGACCTTTGCCCGAATAGACCGGATCGAACAGCAGACCTTCCTGACGGGCGAAAAACTGAATCGCGGCAAGCGTGCCTTCGGTTGGCAAGCCATAGCCCGCCCCGACATAGCCATCATCGACAATGACTTTTTCCACGGGCAAAGGCGCATCGGTCAAAGTGGCGGCGGTTTTGACCGCCAACCCATGCACGTTTTTCACCTGAATATCATGTGGCTGGCGGACACTGACGCCCATGACCGGCACATCTGCACCAAGCGCATGAATACCCGCAACAAGGCCTGCCTGCGTTCCGGCACTGCCGGTGGCCATGACAATCCAGCCAAGATCAAGGCCTTGATCGGCTGATTGTTGTAGAATTTCTGCAGCACATGACACATAGCCAAGCGCGCCAATTTCATTTGAACCACCCCCCGGAATGAAATAAGCCTTGCGCCCCGATGCAGATAATTTTTCGGTTACGGCAATGGCCTCAGCATTCATATCCAGCCCGCTTGGACGATATTCGATAGTGGCGCCAAACAGATTGTCAAACAGCACATTGCCTGTCTGTTCGTATGAATCAGCCCGGTCGGGCACCCGCCGTTCAAGCAAGGCATGGCAATCCAGCCCGAATTTACAAGCTGCGGCGGCAGTCTGGCGGACATGATTTGACTGGACGGCACCTTGCGTTACCACTATGTCAGCACCTGCCTCGATAGCGGCGGCGATCAGAAATTCGAGTTTGCGTGTCTTGTTGCCGCCTGTTGCTAGACCCGTGCAATCATCACGCTTGACCCATAGTTTTGGTCCGCCCAGCGTTGCCGTTACGCGCGGCATAAATTCCAGTGCGGTTGGCTGGTGACACAGGCTGACACGGGGAAATGAGGACAGTAAATCGGAAGACGCATGCGGCAAAGATGTTTCAGACACGGTAAATTCTCTTTAAGGTTATGAGTACAATGATGCGTCGCTTCGGTTGCGGCGTGGGTGATACGCCAGCGCCTAATGCGGCTTGCAGTGACTATGCCTTATTTGCACGTATAAGGGCAATGGTCTTTAGATGATGCAGGTCGATACTTAACATGCGCTTTTACTTAATTAGCATATAGGTGCAAATTCTTAATATCATTATTATGCCCAGTTCCACACAGAATGGTGACGCTAGGGGATGATGATGAAACAGAGTTTTAATCGGGCAATCGTGCAGACGCAGGGCTATGTGAAGGACAAATTAAACCGAACATGTTTTATGGCTGGTTTGGCGACCAGTATTATGGCAACGGGTCTGGTGCTACCAGTCATTGATGCCCATGCGGCGACGGTATTTCTGGTACGCGATGGTAGTTTTAAAACCATTACAGGGGTTTCGGGCCCGCGTTCGCGCACCGAGGGCACCAGTGCCAATGCCAGTGCCAGTATTGGCGCCGGCTATTATGATGGCAATAATAATATAGCGCAGGAAGCCTTTACGATTGCTACCGCGCTGAATAAAAGCATCCCTGTTGAAGATGAATTTACCGGGACGTTCTATCTATCGATTGATGGAAGCGGGGGTGTGTTTAGCCGGATAAAATTACAGCCCTTTGAACGTGATGTGCGGTTGCCGTCGCTGGATTTGCAACCTGAAGAAACTATGGAAAACGGCATTATGCGTTCGGTCAATATCGTTGCCAGTGATGATGAATTACTGTTGAACGCGCGAAGCGAATCTGGCGGCTTGGTCGAGGCGCTGGTTGATGGCCGCCCGATGACGCCAACCCGCGAAATTGTCAAAGATATGTCTTTGAGCCTGAATCGCTTTAATGGGCGGTTAGAGATCGAATGGAAAGATCACGAAGTGCGAGAATATAAGCCTGTTGGAGCCATCAGAAGCACAAAGAAACGGTACAGCGATATAAAACGATTTGATGCGATGTGCAAAACCATGCAAGAGCGTTTGTTTTAAAATCTGTGATCGGGCTTGTCATTCTGGCTAAAGGTCTAGTCAGGCTGACAGGCGGATATGAGACGACGCGCCAGAGCATCAAGACGTTCCAATGTTGCATCATTCTGCAAGATACCGGTTTCGTCAAAAGCATTGGCGGCATGTGGCAAGGTTACAAACCCCGGCACCGCAACAGTACCAAGTTCAGCCATATAATCGCGCAGGCGTGGAATCACACGCACACCACCAAGGCCGCCGGGGCTTGCGGCCATTAAACCCACAGGCATGCCATGAAACAGGGCGTTGGCTGATTCATCCTGATAGGGGCGCGATGCCCAACTGAACATATTGACCAATAATGGCGGCACGAAGCCGTTATATTCGGGTGTCGCTATCATCATGCCATCATGATTACGCAAAAGCGCACGAAAGTTGATAACAGTGTCGGGAAAACCATCGTCGGTTTCGGTATCTTGATGATAAAGCGGGGCTTCGTAATCAGCCATGTCAATAAAGCTGGCTTTGCCACCACATATATCAATCCTGTTGGCCGCAACATGTGCTAGCTGTCTGGTAAAGCTTCCTTGCCGTGTTGATCCAGAAAAAACCAGAATTGAGGGTGCGTTCGTCATGTCCTTTTCATTTCGCGCAATGGCCGTATCAAGCATAAGTCTAGCAGGGGAAGGTTAACCAGACGTTAATGTCAGATACTTGTTTGTTGGGAACGGATACTTGTTTTTTTGGAACGGATATTTATGCTCGCTAGTATGGTTTTTGATTATGCACATGCGCTAACCCTATTTGCCATTACTGAGTTTTTTCTGTCACTTGCCCCAGGTCCGGCGGTTTTTCTGGTGATTTCAAAATCGCTGGGCGGTCGCTTTGGAGCTGGTATGGCAGTAACGGCAGGTATCATGTCGGTCAATGCCGTGTTTTTTCTGTTATCGGCATTGGGTGTTGGTGCGGCGATTGTGGCTGCGCCTTGGCTGTTTATGGCGATCAAGGTTAGTGGCGCGGCCTATCTTGCCTATCTTGGTGGTCGTGGGCTTTATGATGTCTGGCGGGCAAGCAGAGTGTCGCAAGATATGGATGCTGTTGCGGTTGTTCCGGTCGCATCCACCTCATTCAGAAGCGATTTTATGGCAGCTGTTTTGGTGCAGGCATCAAGTCCCAAAAACATCATAATTTTTCTGGCTATCATTCCGCAATTTGTCGATCCAGCTGGGCCAGTGTTTTTGCAATTTGCCGCTTTGTGCGTGGTATCATTGCTGGTTGAATTGCCCATTCTGGCTGGCTATGCCGCGCTGGCAGTCTATCTGGTTACACGGGTCAAACAGGCGCGTATTCGTAATGGGCTGGAATGTCTGGCGGGGGTGACATTGCTGGTTCTGGGTGCCAGCCTGTTATTTACCGGTTTGCCGACATGATCGGATATTGTCAGTTTTTAGTTTAGGCGGCGCGGCCTTTGGCGGTTGCATAGATCAGCGCTTCGATAAATAAATCCTTGTCTGCGCTTAGTGGTACCAGTTTGACATCTTCGGTAAGTGTTACATCGATCTGTGATGCCCCAGCATTTTTGGCACGGTCGGATGCCAGTTGATGCGCCGCATCACGTGCCTTTGTCAGCGCGTCTTCCATATGCCCCAGATCAACAGGCCCGTCAGGAAGATGCACCCGGAATTTGCCTTCGTTTGGCTGGGTTACCGAAATCATCACACGCTGGCGCACCGATCCCGCCGCCGCCCCAACAGCACCAGCAACATCAGCATGGTTGGGCACTGTCAGATCAAGATTCATCAGACGGGCAATATGTGGGTAATGCGTGCCAGCAGACGCGCCAAGCGCGATCAGGCTGGTATCAAGTTGCATTGAGACCGACACAAGTTTTTTGGGCTGATTGTCAGCCGCAAAGCTGGCTTGGTCTTCGTCTCTATTCTGTCTGTCATGGTGTGGCGTGTAGATGTCAGACAGCAAGGCGTTGCTGGTGGCAATATTTTCACCAGCACCATCATGCGCAAAGGCAGCGTCAGTGAGCGCCAATGCCGATTTGCGGTGAAGCTCGGCCAATGTCATGCGTGCAATATGCATTTTATTGTCAGCAATTGGTTCGCCAAAGCCATTTTTCTGGCGTGCCATAAGTGCCGCGCCTAGGCGTGCGGCCTCGGCATCAAAATCAGTAAAGGCACCTGTCACATGAGCAGCGTCGGTCGGGGTGAAGGATGCCAGCGCTAGCAAGCCGCGGCTGACCAAACGGTCAACAGCACCAAGAGCCAGTTGTGTCGCTGCCAGATCAGCAACTGCCGAGGGTCCAGTTTCAAGCGCCTTTTGCGCAAGGCGCGCTTCGGATCGTGTCAGCCATGAGGGGATGCCATCTGGCATAACCGGAATAACAAAACGTGCGTCGGTTGGCATTGGAACAATGAGGTCAAGCTGTGCTTGAAGATGCGTTTTCACTTCCGGCCAGCTTTGCGCCAGAATCGACAAAGGAATAGCGCGGCGTGGGCCAAGCGTAATGCCTGTGCTGCGTCCACGTGAAATAGGTAGCACCTCGCTGTCACCACCAAGGCCGCAGGTGCGAATCTCAGCTGCTTCTACCATGGTCTGCCAGCCGCCAACAAAGGCACCGTCAGGTTTCAGGCGTGGCGCGCCATTTTGCAAAAAGGCCACATCCGTTGTGGTGCCGCCAATATCAGCGATCAATGCCGTTTTGGTGCCTGCCAGAAATGCCGCGCCGGAGAGGCTGGCTGCGGGACCAGATAAGACTGTTTCGACCGGACGCGTGCGTGCGAAATCTGAATGCAAAAGTGACCCGTCCCCCTTGACGACCATAAGCGGACAGTCAAGCCCATGTGAAGTCATGATTGTTTCGGTCGCAGAGATTAACTGTTCAAGCAGATTAATTAGGCGCGCGTTTAAAATGGCGGTTAATGCCCGACGTGGCCCGCCAAGAGATGATGATAATTCATGGCTACAGGTAACTGGACGGCCTGTCAGGTCGCGGATCAGGCGTCTTGCTTCGGTTTCATGCCCCGGGTTACGGGTGGCAAAATGACTGGCAACAGCAAAAGCGGAGACATCATTGCCAATGCTGGTAATGGCGGTGGTTAGTGCGTCCTTGTCCAGCGGGGCTTGCTGGCCACCATCCGCCCTATGTCCCCCATTGATAAAATAGACAGGGTCTTGGCCAAGTGCGCGGGCAAGGTCAGCCCGTTCAAGTGCGGCCTCATCAAACCCGATCATAATCAGGCAGACACGCCCGCCAACACCTTCGACAACGGCGTTGGTGGCCAATGTTGTCGAAAGCGAAACAAGGCCAATATCGCGTCGATCACCATCATAGGCATCAAGTATTTTTGAAATCGCACCGCCAAGGCCGATTGACAGGTCTTCACGTGTGGTTAGTGATTTGCCAGTCGCCAGCACAATACCTGCTTTGGCATCAAGCAAAGCCGCGTCAGTGAAGGTGCCGCCGGTATCAAGTCCAATCACAAGCGTCATGATGTTGTCCTGTTACTATGCTGGTTTGGCTTAGTCTGATTTGATTTGCCGTGGTCTGGTCAGGCCGCTTTGGCATGCTGGGCAAAGAAATTCATGATCCAGCGCCCTATCTGTTCACCTTGATGCGTTTTTTTCAGTGTTGCATGGGCGTCTTCAATGCATTCAGTATCAATCACATCGCGCTTCAGATCGATCAATGCCGCGGCATATTCATTGGTGAATTCAGGATGCCCCTGCATTGAAAACACAATATTGTCGATCGCAAACATAGCGTTTTTGCAGAAATCAGAGGTACCAACAAGTACAGCGTTCTCAGGCAGGCTTGTGACCTGATCTTGGTGGATATGAATCAAATCAATATTGTCATTCGACGTGGCTTTGGCGTCACCGTCTGCCATCCAAGGGCAGGGGGCAAGCAATTGTACCGGACGAATGCCAAGTCCCCACCCTTCAGGCCATTTTTGGGCATGTCCGCCAAGTGCATGCGCAATGATCTGGTGGCCAAAGCAGACGCCAGCAAGCGGAATACGCGCTTTGTAAATGTCCCGCAGGAAGTCCATCAGTTTCGGGATAAAGGGCGCGTCATCATAAACGCCAAATGCCGAACCAGTTACAAGATAGCCATCATAATCATGCACATCGCCCGGAAACACATCTTCAATGACGGGAACGATTGAAAAATGGATTCCGCGTTCGGTGGCATAATCACCAAAAAGGGTGCCAAACATATCCGGATAATTAATAAAATGGGCAGGCATTTTTTTGTTGGTGCGACCCGTTTCCAGAATAGCGATATGCATCTATTTATCCTTTTACATATAGAATGTTATGGCGTGCTCATTGATGTTTATAATTGGGTATAGATTATGCCTATAGAATGTCGGCGTTGCTGTCTATATCCGCTTTGCAAGAGATTAGCTATCTGGCGCATGGCTGAATATCCTTTACGCGTTACCATTTTGTGTAAGTTCGGCAAAAACAAATAATCGCAATGCCGAGGACAAACCGCCATCGCGATGTTTGTCAATTTCGGAGATAAGGCTGGCCAGCGATTGATCTCTTTGGGTAGCAATATCATTCAGGCTGTTCCAAAACGGATCCTCCAGCGAAATGCTGGTGCGATGCCCATTGATGGTAACCGAACGTTTTTTCACTTTATGCCTATGTCATTTATTATGTCATGTTTTGATTTTGCTGAAGCGCGCGACAATTTCAAGGTGATTGCTGAATAGAAATTGATCGATAACCTGCATCCAGTCAAGCCGATAGCCGCTATAGGTAAGCGTTTCAGCGTCTCTGGCAAAGGTTGCTGGATTACATGACACCATTGCAATAACCGGAATTTGTGACAGGGCAAGCTCGGCACATTGGGCGGCGGCACCATTGCGCGGGGGATCAATGATGGCAGCATCGAATGTATCAAGATCAACCGGCTGAATTGGTGCATTCATCAAGTCGCGTTGCATGGTTTTGACACGTGCGCCAAGCTTTGCTTTGTTTGCACCTGCTTTTAGGGTAGCCAGACTGTCGCCATCCTGTTCAACAGCAAGTAAATGTGTCAGGTGGCTGACCAGAGGCACGCTCAAGGTGCCGCAACCAGCAAATAGATCGATCACGCGTGATGCGCCGGTCGTGATCTCGGCCACAGCCGCTTGCAGGCTGGCTTCGCCATGCCGCGTTGCCTGAAGAAAAGCACCAGCAGGCGGATCAATACATATGTCGCCAAATCTAATTTCAGCAGGTGTTGGCGCAAATAACAGCATCGGCGTATGTCCATCACCAACCGACAAACGCGCCAAGGGGGCGCCCGCAAAACGAGGCGTGCCAGCCCAGTCAGTCAGCGCGGCCAAAAGGGATGATGGCCATTTAGCAAGTCCCGATAGCAAAACACATATACCATTATCCAGCAGATTGGCATGCGCTGTCAGCACCGTGCCAGCGTCAAGATGCTGGCTGGCAAAATCATGTAATGCTGATTGCAGATCAACAAGTGCAGGTTCCAGAATCACACAGCCATCGGGTGCAACAATATGATGACTGTTGCGTTCATGAAAGCCAACAATGGCTGAATCCTGAAGTCGTTTAATCTGAAAGGTGGCGCGGCGACGGCTGGCAGGAGGCGAGCTTTGCATGGGGCGCATGTCATCCGGGCTGAGGTCATGGCGTGACATGAAATGAGCAACAAGGTCTTGTTTCCAACTGGCAATCGCAGGGCGTGACCAGTGCTGAAAATTACAGCCACCGCAGGCAGGAAAGCTGTTGCATCCTGGTGTCTGGCGGTCATCACTTTGGCGCTGTAGTTCTAAAATACGCGCCTTGATACCTTGTGCATTTATGCTAAGCGGCTGGGCACGCACAATTTCACCAGGCAAACTGGCTGGCACGAAAACAGTATATTCTTTGGTTTCGTATTTATGCGTATAGCTGGCGGTGCCAATACCGTCACCGCGGCCACCAATATGCATGATTTCAACCTCAAGGGGGCGCGCGTTGCGGGGAAGATGGCCATCATTTCGCTTTGCTCGTCGCATAAGTTTTATACCTGTGTTGGCTTTAATGATCGGGTGTCTATAAGTTGCGCGCGAACCATACCACACGACCAATGATCTGTACCTCGTCAATTGTTCGTTGGTAACTTGTATAGGCCGGATTTTCCGAGCAGATTCGCAGAAGCTGGGGATTGGTGCTGGGAACAAGCTCTATCCGCTTTGCAACAAGACCAAGCCCATCATGCAAAATGAAAATACCCGGAGGTGAGGGGCGTGTTTGATCAATGTCTAGCATCACCGTATCGCCATGTTCCAGAACTGGCGCCATTGAATCGCCCGAAATCGTGATAAGTTTTAAAGCTTCAGTCTTGCTAGGCGAGATTTTGCGAAGCCATGGACGCGGAAAGGCCAGCACCGCTGTGGCCGTATCGATAAGCATGCCGCCACCTGCGCTGGCATGGATGTCAAGAAATGGTACTGACGACATGGTTTGGGTAACAAAGGGCGCATGATGTTGGGGCGCACGGAAATTATCCGGATGATGCGCGAGTGTCGCCTGATCAACGGTGAGCATGTCGGCAAGCTGATAGCGGATGGATTCAGGCAAATGTCGAGGTGAGCCGCGATATAAATATTGATGTAGATAAGCGTCGTTACGGCCAATCGCACGCGATGCTTGTTTCAATGTCACTGGCGGCGTCTGGTTCATCAAAGCGGTACGTAACGCGTTTCGAGCGCTGTCATTCTTGATGTCTATATCTGTGTTTTTGCCGCGGTCGCCCGCTGGTGCGGTTTTGGATGTAGCCCTATCCATAGGAATAACCCTTTTAGCCTATTTTAATTTTATAGGAAATATCCTATCATGTTTGACGTAATTTGCAAGACTGTTTCCTGTGACCCTTATCCACCCTAAATTAGATAGGAAAATGACATGATACATTCACGAAAATTGGCGCCCATCAGCAACATAACAAATACAGGGCAGGAGAAAAGTCTGGCACTGACACCATCTGAAGCGCTTTTGGCAAAACGTATGCTGGCCGCGGCTATGACCTTGCGGGCATTGCCACGGGATCAGCTGGTCATACCGAATGGAATCAGGAGTGCGTGGCCAGACATGATTCGCGAATCAGCAATTTTATATGGCAAAACAAGGGTTACATCGCGTGTTAGGCCAAGTGCAAAAGCAATCGATTCGATGGATTCTATGCTGGCTTTGCTATGGCATCTGGATCATGACGCGCGCCAGTTGGTTTGGGCGCGTGCCAATAATATCCCGTGGCGTAGTCTGGTAGGGCGATTTGGTAAAAGCCGGTCTAGCCTTAACCGCGATTATAAAAAAGCATTGGCACAACTAAATGTGACGCAGGGCAAGGGATGAACCCTCATCGGCATGTGATCAACTCAATCAGAGATATATTGCGATGATAAAATCACGCTTGACAAATGACACAAAATAGGATAAATCCTATTATACACTGACAATAATTTTATCCCTCATTGACACAGGTAGCCAGGTTCATCTCGAAAGTGACCTATGATGATTGCGCATGGCGACAAGCCTTTCTTGATTCCTTGCGGGTAACGGGAAATGTCAGTGCTGCCGCCCGACTTGTAGATAAATCGCGTGCATCTCTATACCGGATGCGCCGCGTTGATTCTGACTTTGCTGCGGCGTGGCAAGATGCGCTTGAGGAAGCTGTGGATTGGCTTGAGCTAGAGGCTTTGCGCCGCGCTGTTGAAGGTACCGAGGAAAACCGATTTTCAAAAGGTGAGATTGTCGGCACGATCACCCGGTATTCGGATAGCTTGTTGATGTTTTTGCTAAAAGCACGGCGTCCATGGCTATATGACCGACGTGTCGTGCGTAGCGATCAGAACAACATTGATGAGGACAGTTTTGACGCATTACGATCAGCCCTTGAAGAAAAGCTGGATCGACTCGCTGACCCGCCTGTCCAAGACTGAACGTGCGGCCTTTATTGATGGGCTGGCACCTGAACAAATCAACTTGCTGTTATATGAATGGCGGTTATGGGCACGACCCAAACAATTACCGCCAAGCGGGGACTGGCGTGTATGGTTGTTAATGGCTGGCCGCGGCTTTGGCAAAACACGTGCTGGTGCCGAATGAATACGCTGGGCGGCGGTGGCCGATGCCGGACTGGCGCATTATGAAATATGGGCACAGCAAGGCCGTAACAGCGA
>JABJBD010000218.1 GCA_018668795.1 Candidatus Puniceispirillum sp.
AATCACATCTGGAAATCACATCTGGTAATCACGTCAGATGATATGCGTGGCTTTGGCCCAGATTCCCGATTTGCGAAGGATTGCTTCGGCATGATGGCAAGCTGTGGCTGTATCAAACAAGGCAAAACAGCTAGCACCGCTTCCTGACATGGCGGCGATCTGACAGCCGCGCTGTTGTTGTAATAAGCGCAGAAGCGACGCTATTTCAGGTACCAGCCTAATGGCGGTATCAGCCAGATCATTGCCAATGCGGGCCAATGCGGGTGCCGCAAGCTGGCTTATGTCGCCAGCAGAACCGTGCCCATTATTATCTAAGTGCGTGAAGACATCTTTGGTGGCCAGCGGGATTAGCGGGTTAGCCAATAAAATAGAAACAGGCATAGCCGCCGCATTATCAGCATCAGATATTTTGTCATCAGCAAGCGTGAGCGCGGTGATCTGGTCGCCTATGCCTGTCATGCGTAATGTATGGGCGCGCAAACAGGCAGGCACATCAGCGCCAAGGCGGGCAGCGATGGCTTCAAGTGTTGTGGCTGTGACAGGCTTATCGGCATAGGCGTTAAGCGCGCGGAGCATCGCCGCCGCGTCAGCAGAACCGCCGCCAAGACCCGCGCCAACCGGAATCTGCTTATCAAGTGTGATCGCGATAGGGGCGATATTGCCGCCCGCGTCCCGAAAAGCTGTCAATGCCCGCATACATAAATTTTGGGTGGGTAGATTTGGGGTGGGGTTGCTGTTTGACGTATCAGAATCAACAGCATATTCATCGTTAAGAGTGGAGGCAAAGGCACCCGTTATGGTCAGGCTGTCGGTGGTGGCAGGTGTCAGGCTGATCTGGTCGCCAAAAGCGGTGAAGATGACAGCCGAATCAAGCAGATGATAGCCATCGTCACGGCGCCCACAGATGCGCAGATATAAATTGACTTTGGCAGGTGCCATTTCGGTGATGGTTGTTGCGGTCATGTCATGTCCGTGTCGATCAAAGGAAAAGGGGCTATATCGAACTGGTATGTCTGAACAGACAGAAGTCTGTGCTTATGGCTTTAGTCCGTTGGACAATTTCTTGCGCATTGTGTCGGTTAATTCCTGATCGTTGCTTTGGTCGATGGCAAAGGTCCACATATGGCGGGCTTCGGCATAACGATTCAGTCGCCAATAGGCGTCGCCCAGATGATCGAAAATCACCGGATCAGCAGGTTCAAGCGTTGTGGCTTTTTCAAGCAGTTCGACAGCGACAGGATAATTACCGAGCTTGTAATGTACCCAGCCAAGTGAATCGACGAAATAGCCGCTTTCGGGGCGTAGCTCGACAGCTTTTTCGATCAGTTTGATCGCTTCATCCAGATTGCGCCCCTCATCTGCCCACCAATAGCCAAGATAATTGAGCGTGAAAGCATCATCCGGACTTACCGTCAACGCGGCTAGGAAACGCTCTTCAGCCTTATCATCGCTACCAAGCTGTTCGTAGGTGATGGCAAGGTTGCGATCAAGCGTCGCCGATGCAAAGCCATATTTTTCGGCTTGAAGATAAGCATCACGACTGGCGGCATAATTGCTGTTACGTCGCAGGATGTCGCCATGTTCCTTGTGTAGAAAGCCGTTTTTGGGATGATCGGCAAGATAGGACTGGATTATCGATAAAGCGGTTTCAAAGTCGTTTTCTGCAACCAGCATATCCAGCTTCATAAGCATGGCAGGCTGTGCCCATAAGCCCGTGGGGTCGATGTCAGCAAGCACGGTCATTGCCGATGTTTTCAGCGCCAGTATGTTAAGGGTTTGTGCCAGTGAAAAGCGTGCCGAATCAAGCCCCGGGGCAATATAGATGGCAAAGCGCAAGCGCGCGCCGATTGTCTGCGGCTGTCCTTCGCCGCCATTGCTGGCTGTCTGGACAACACCGTTGGCAATATTCTGGATGATCGTTGGCGGCTGGTGTGCCTGTGCGGCCAGAATTTTGCGTGTTGTTTGCAGGTCGAAAGCACGGGGTAGTTTTTGATCGAGCATGGTATCGGCCAGATCATCCGCCCCCAAACGATAAAGCAGACTGGCAAGATCAAGCATTATTGCCGATGACGGTATCCGATCATCAATCAATAATTGCGCCTTTAGCAAGGCGTCGTCTTTATTGCCAAGCGCTTCAAACATCAAGGCATGGTGAAGCTGATGATAGAAAGGCAAGCCATCTTCGGCATCGACAAGCGACATGGCACTATCGGTAAGATGGGTGATGCCCGCGTCACCACGACCTGTGGCGATCATGGCCCAAGCCTTGATAATGCCAGCAAACTGGCGCGACGGGATGTTTTCGGCAATATTGTCAGCCAACACCATAACCGCATCCCAATCAGCATCCCGGATTGCCATGGCAATACTAGGTTCGTAGCTTAGGGGCGTCATTATATTCAGGCTTTCAAGCTGGCGGCCAATGCTGGCCGCTTCTTCGACATGCCCAAGATAATATTGTGATATGAAATTGCGTTGTAGAAACTCGATATTGTCAGGTTCGGCCTCAAGCGTGCGCATATAGAAATGCGCTGAATCTTCAATCGCATTCATATATAGAGCCTGACGCGCGGCCAGATAATGCGCGGCAGGTGAGTATGGATTATAAGGTTCGCCTGTCCGCGCATTAGATATATGTGCGTTATTATCTATGGTCTGGGCGATAATTGGCTTTGATGCAGACCCGCCGCATCCAGACGCCATGACAGCGACTAGTGCCAATGCCGATCCGGTTGTCAGCAAGCGCGCAACTAAAGGCGGATTTGGCACATGAGTCTTTTGCGTCTTATTATGTCTTAGCGTGCGCATATGTTCCCTAACGGGGGCATGTGTTCCATAATGGGCTTATCCAAACCTAACCATATCAACCCAAAGACCCTACCCATATTTTAGCTGCCTATATATCCGGCTTAATATAAATGTGGCCTACATATTCGGATAATTAGGTCCACCGCCACCTTCTGGCGTTACCCAGACAATATTTTGTGATGGGTCTTTAATATCACATGTTTTGCAATGCACACAATTTTGCGCGTTGATCTGCAAACGGGGATCATTGCCATTATCATCACGGACGATCTCATAAACGCCCGCCGGACAATAACGTTGTTCAGGCGCGTCATATAAAGCAAGGTTATGTGTGATCGGGATTGTCGCATCTTTGAGTGTTAGATGCGCGGGCTGGTTTTCTTCATGATTTGTACCTGACAAAAATACCGATGAATTGCGATCAAAGCTGATAATGCCGTCAGGTTTTGGATAATCGATCTTGGGCGCGTCGGCGGCCTTACGGAGTTGTGTATGATCGGCATGATGGCGCAATGTCCACGGTGCCTTACCAAACAGCAGATAGGTATCAAGCGCGGCATGTGCCAGACCAAGCCATAGACCCTTGGCAAAGCCAGGGCGGATATTGCGCACTTTATGCAGTTCTTTCCACAGCCATGACGAGGTGAGCTTGTTAGCATAGCTGACGGGTTCATGACCTGCAGTCTCTGATGTCATGGTGGTGAGGGATTCAAAAATAGCTTCGGCGGCAACCATGCCCGACTTCATGGCGGTATGAGTACCCTTGATTTTTGGCACATTCAAAAATCCAGCCGTACAGCCAACCAGACAGCCGCCCGGGAAAGTCAGTTTTGGCACCGATTGAAAGCCACCTTCGTTCAAGGCGCGCGCACCATAGGATACGCGGCGTCCACCTTCAAAAACATCGCGCACGGCAGGATGTGTTTTGAAACGCTGAAATTCTTCAAAAGGTGATAAATGCGGATTTGAATAATCAAGCCCAACAACATAGCCAACAGCCACCTGATTGCCATTTAGATGATAGAGGAAAGACCCCCCATAGGTATCGGTTGCCAGCGGCCAGCCAATCGAATGCCAAGCCAGACCGGGCTTGGCTTTGGCAGGATCGATGTCCCATAATTCCTTGATGCCGATAGCATAGGTTTGCGGATCCTTACCTTCGCGTAGATCGAATGTTTCAAACAGGTTTTTGGTCAGATGCCCCCGACAACCTTCGGCAAAAATGGTCTGTTTGCCAACAAGCTCCATGCCGCGCATATAATTGTCGGTTGGTTCGCCATCTTTGCCAATGCCCATATCGCCTGTCGCGATGCCGCGTACCGCGCCGTTATCATCATAGAGAATTTCGGCGGCAGGAAAGCCTGGATAGATTTCGACGCCAAGCGCTTCGGCCTGTTCGCCTAGCCAGCGACAGAAATTGCCAAGTGAGATGATATAATTGCCATGATTGTTCATGCTGGGCGGGGTGGGCATGCGGAATGATTTGGTTTCGGTCAGAAACATGAATTTATCTGAAGAGACAGGCGTATCAAGCGGCGCGTTCTTGTCTTTCCAGTCAGGAATCAGTTCGTTTAATGCGCGTGGTTCAAGTACCGCACCTGACAGGATATGCGCACCTACTTCGCTGCCTTTTTCGATCAGACATACATCAAGATCGCGGCCAGCATCACTGGCAAGCTGTTTAAGGCGAATTGCCGCGGACAAGCCAGAGGGGCCACCACCAACAATAACAACATCAAATTCCATAGTTTCGCGTTCCATAGTCTCATATCCTTTCACCAGCCAAGCGGCCGTTGGCGGTAAATTATCTCTATATGGCTTAGTGCCGATCCTGTATTATTACCCTGTAAGGTGCCGTGAAGCATTGTTAGGGATACCCAAGATTACGTCAAAACCAAATTACATTTATAGCCTAGCAAAATTAAGTCCGTTATTCTGCAACGCATATCAAGAAAACGCCGATCAGGAATGATAACTGGCGGATTGCTAACAAGCGCAACAAGTGCGAGAATGATAATGGTCAGTTTATAGCGTCCGAAACAAGCAATTTTCGGTCAATTTTCGGCCAAAATGCGACGCATATCATTTGTTAATGGCCATATGTCGAGGGGCTTTTCATGTCGAACCAGTCGGCGACGACAATTCAACAGCTTATGACCCAGCTTGCATGGCAGGCCGAAATGGGCGCCGATGAGGCGTTTCTGGGTGTGGATGCGCTGGCCATGCCAAAGGTCAAGTTAGACAAATATCTGCCATCACGATCGTCGGTGCCAGAGACAGCATCATTGCCAGCATCATCAGGTGCATCATCGGGGGCATCAGGAGGTGCCAGCGCGCATGACCGTGCACCAGCCAGCATCGTATCCGCGCCCAGTGCCGCAAAAATAAGTGCCGCAAAAATAAGCGCCGCAAAAATATCAGATGTGGTGCCGCCACAAGCATCAACGCCAGACGCGCCAGATTTGGCATCGATCACGTCATTGGCCGCATTGAAAGCGGCTTTGCTGGCATTTGAAGGATGTGCGCTGAAACAGACAGCTAGTAACCTGGTCTTTGCCGATGGCAATCCAGGCGCACGGCTGATGATTATCGGCGAAGCCCCCGGGCGTGACGAGGATATGATTGGCCTGCCCTTTGTTGGTGCGTCAGGACAGCTACTTGATAAAATGCTGGCGTCGATCGGGCTCAACCGGTCGCATGTCTATATAGCCAATCTTCTGCCATGGCGGCCACCTGGCAACCGGACACCAACTACGGAAGAAACCGTGATGATGTTGCCGTGGCTGCGGCGGCATGTTCAGCTTGCCAATCCCGACTATGTTCTGATACTGGGAGGGTCGGCGGCAAAGGCCGTGCTTGATACAAAGGACGGCATTCTGAAATTACGTGGCCGTTGGCAGGATATTGATTTTGGTGATGCGATCAACCGGCCTACGCTGGCCAGCCTGCATCCAGCCTATTTGCTACGGTCACCAGCACAAAAACGCCTTTCTTTTGCCGATATGCTGTCGGTTAATGCCCGATTATCATCATCACATAATAGCGATTAAACAGGTATATGATTTTATGAACGCCTTTTTCAAAACCTCTGTCTTTTGCCGATTAAACGCCCTGAATTATGTTAGCTGGTGCTTTTTCAGGAGATGCCTTGTTATGCTGGCTGTGCTGACGGTGATGAGTGGGCAAAGCGTAAATGCGGCACCGTTGCCCGCGCCATTACCAACACCGCTATCCGATTTTGATGCTGTGCTTTATGAGCGTCTGTTCGCTTTGCAGCAAGCTGGCAAAATGAAGCAGGCAACGCGCGAAATGGGACGGCTTCGTGATCCCATGTTGATGGGGCATCTATTGTCGCAACGCTATCTGCATCCGACAGCATGGCGCTCGACCTATAGCGAGCTGGCAAGCTGGCTCAGGCAATATAATGACCACCCCGATGCCAGCCGCATTTACTGGCTTGCCAAGCGCCGCAAGGGCAATGCGCAAAAAGCACCGACCAAGCCAAAATCAGGTTATCTGAATGGCTATGGTCAGGCTGGAAGCTATGGCTATCGTCCGACAATTCCGATGAGCACAAAGGCGCGGGCATCGATTTCAACAACCCGCAATATCGCGCGTAAAGTGCGGCGGTCAATCCGTAAAGGGTGGCCTACAGGCGCTGTTGAAATCCTGAGTAGCAAAGCCAATAAACGCTATTTGACCAAACAGGAAGAAGCCCAGCTTCGTGGGGAAGTGGCGCATGCCTATTTCATTTTTGGCTATGATGACAAAGCGATCCGACAAGCGCGCTATGCGATTGGCGTTGGCCGCGAAAGTGCGACTATGGCCTATTGGGCGGCAGGTTTGGCCTCATGGCGCAGTGGCCATTATGAAGATGCCGGTTTGTTTTTCCGCACCCTTGCCGGTTTTGACAAAGTGTCACCCGGGCTTCGTAGTAGCGCCGCGTTCTGGGCGCATCGGGTCGATATGCGGCATGGCCGATACCAGAATGCGACAAAATATCTGGAAATTGCCGCGCGTGAACTGGATAGTTTCTATGGCGTGATTGCGCGTAATGCGCTTGGCCAAAGCATGGATATTTCCTTTGATCTGCCCCCAGAGCATCCGGATTTTATGGCATGGCTGACAAATCAGCTTGGCGGCCAGCGGGTGCTGGCGTTACTGCAAATAGGCCGGCCTCATGATGCGGCGCGTGAATTGCGCTATTTATGGATGGATATGCCCGATCAGTTCAAACCAAGTGTGATGCGGTTAGCAGCTTTGCATAATATGCCTGGCCTGTCTTTTCGTGTTGGTGAAATCATCCGCAAAAATGGCGGCAAAAGCTGGTATGGGGCGTTGTACCCGCATCCTGAGTTTGCCGATATTGACTTTACCGTTGATGAAGCGCTGGTCTGGGCGGTATCGCGCCAAGAATCAGGCTTTAACCCGCGCGCCAAAAGTAGTGCCAAGGCATCGGGCCTGATGCAGCTTATGCCACGAACGGCGGCATTTATTGGGCGTGACAGAGGCTATCGTGATCGCAAACGCAGTGAGCTTTTACTCCCAAAAGTTAATCTGGCATTGGGGCAGAAATATATCCGGCATCTTCTGGATGAACAGATCATTGATAATTCGCTGGTGCGTTTGCTGGCGGCCTATAATGGCGGCCCGGGCAATCTGAATAAATGGCTTCGTCAAGTTAATCATCAGGATGATGTGTTTCTGCTTGTTGAATCGATGCCAGCTCGCGAAACACGGTATTATGTGAAAAATGTTGTTTCGAATCTGGCGATCTATCGTGCGCGCTTTGGCGAAGATTCCCCCGCATTATTGTCACTGGCCATTGGTGAAAAGGGTACCTATGTTCCCTTTGCCGCGACAAATTAGGTGGTGGATTGAAATTAGATAATAGATTGATAGGGATGCCCCGAAATGATGAAAGAGGCTAGATAGATGACCGGACATGAGAAGCGTATCGATGAATCGGTGTCGTTTGTGGCGGTCAATATTGCAGTTCTGACAGTTTCGGATTCGCGCACGATGGCTGATGATAAATCAGGCGATCTGCTGGTCGCGCGGGTGCAAGGCGATGGCCATAATCTGGCAGATAGAGCGCTTGTGACCGATGATTTCACGGCGATCACCGGCCAGCTTTCCGCATGGATCGACATGCCAGAGATTGATGTGGTGATTTCAACTGGCGGTACCGGACTGACCGGACGCGATGGCACGCCAGAAGCGTTTCGTGCGGTTTTTGACAAGGAAATCGAAGGCTTTGGCGAAATTTTCCGACTGGTCTCGTTTGACAAGATTGGCACCTCAACGATCCAGTCGCGTGCGGTTGGTGGTGTGGCCAAAGGCACCTATCTATTTGCCTTGCCAGGGTCGTCATCAGCGTGCCGCGATGGCTGGGATGAGATTTTGCGCTATCAACTCGATATAAGGCATAAGCCATGTAACTTTGTCGAGATCATGCCACGTTTACGTGAATCGGCCGATCAACGGCGGGTATAATGCCGAAATTATCGCGCCCAGATTTGTCACGTCAAGATTTGTCGCGCCCAGATTTATCGCGTGAGCATGCATGTGAAGGGCTGGTGATCGGTATTGACGAAGCGGGACGTGGCCCCTGGGCAGGCCCTGTGACGGTGGCGGCGATCTGGCTTGATCCCGCATGTTATGACAAGCTACCCGCGACGCTTGATGATTCCAAAAAGCTAAAGCCCGCGACACGTGCGACGCTTTATAGCGCGCTGACCACAAGCACACATATATATAGTGTCATATCGGTGCCGCCTGCGGTGATCGATGCAGGAAACATTCTGCAAGTCACATTACAAGCAATGCATGATTGTGCAGAGGATGTAGCTGGTCAGCTTGCACAGGTAGGGCATAATGCGCCGCTTCATATGCTGGTGGATGGATCGATCATGCCGCCTGTACCGGTGGTGTCTGCTCGTACAAGCACGATAACAGGCGAAGCGGTGATTGGCGGCGATGGGTTATCATTATCGATTGCGGCAGCGTCGATCATCG
>JABJBD010000238.1 GCA_018668795.1 Candidatus Puniceispirillum sp.
AAAATGTTGAATTAAAAGCAGCCGCCAAACTGCGACCCTGCTCTAGTGCAACCACACGCGGCGCGAGGTCACTCGGTGCTGCCGAAACATCCGCCAACCCCCGAAAAAAATTACCAATTTGCGTACCGAGATCGGCATCTGATGGCAGTAAAGCAGTTTCAACTTTCTCAAGCTGTTTTACATAGCTATCCATTCGCTGAAAGTTTGCATTAGCAGCAAGTTTGCTATCTGTTAGGAACGAGTCAAAAGATCGAGTTATATTGGCCACACGCACACCAAGGCCAGCCTGGTTAGCAATGCTAGTGATGCCGCCCTGACTGGCAGTAACCTCCTCGAGGTTGGCCTCACGGCGCTTATAACCTTCAGTGTTTATATTTGCGATATTCTGGCCGGTTACACCCAGAGACTGGCGGTAGGCCTGAATTGCGCTTTTGCCAACATCAAATAAACTGGTCATAGGATCACCATCACCTAGTTACCTGATGGTTTGCGGGCGCCATGGCCGAATTGTTTGACCAGCGCCTCGGCAATACCTAGGTTCATGTTTTGCGCCATAGATTTGGCACGTTCCTGTTCCAGCATCTCAGTGTAATTATCGCCTGCGCTGCTGCCCAGAATATCATCAGCCAGCTTTGACTGACGGGCTTGTTTTAAGAGCGTTTGAATAAAAATTGCTTCAAATTGTTCAGCCGCAGCATCCAGATCTTCCGGCACATTTTGACGCTGCGCCAATTCAGGACTCAATGGCTTGGCAAGCGTTGGAATCATATTATCCATCAGATGCTCCCTAGATCACAATCAACTCGGCACGAAGCGAACCTGCTTCACGCAATGCTTCAAGAATCGCAACAAGGTCAGATGGCGTACCCCCAACGGCATTCAGCGCATCTACAATTGACGATAATTCAACACCCGGATCAAAAACAAACGTACGTGCTATTTCTTCTTCGGCTGTTATGGTCGTATCTGGTGTTTCCACAGCAGCGCCAGGCACGGTCGCAGCAACCCCATCAGCCACGGCCATTGCTTGGGTTTGCGTTACATTAACATCTTCTTTAACGCGCACCGTCAGCGATCCGTGCGTGACTGCCGCCGCCGACACCCGAACGTCACCACCGATAACTATGGTGCCAGTTCGCGCGTTGATTACAACCTTGGCGCGTGGGCGATCAGGCTCGACTTGGACATTCTCAAGCAGACTGACAAATGAAACTTTTTGCGCCGGATCAATCGGCGCGCGCACCTTAACCGTGGTTGAATCAAGCGGTATAGCAACGCCGTCGCCAAAAACGTCATTGATCGCCTCGGCAACACGGTTTGTTGTACTAAAATCACCCTGGTGCAGGTTGAGCAAAATATTGGAATTATCCAGAAACGGCGTTTCAATCATTTTTTCAACGCTTGCACCACCTGGAATCCGGCCAACAGTGGGAACATTAACGGTCAAAGATGACCCATCACCGCCAGCAACGCCCAAACCACCAACCATCAAATTGCCCTGAGCCACCGCATAAGTTTCGCCATCAGCCCCTAACAAAGGTGTCATCAACAAGGTCCCTCCGCGAAGCGACTTTGCCTGACCAACCGTTGACACAACGATATCGAGCTTTTGCCCGGGCTTAGTAAAAGGCGGCAGTTCGGCGGTAATGATAACCGCGGCTGCATTTTTGCCATTCATATTTGCAGCGCTTGTTACAACGCCAAATTGGCTAATCATTGATTGCAGTGATTGCTGCGTTAAAGCAGCATTGCCATCACCTGTACCAGCAAGACCAACTACAAGGCCATAACCAACGAGCTGGTTCGAGCGAACACCCGCAATTGATGTTAAATCTTTGAGGCGGTCGGCCTGTACTGACGACAATCCATTAAAGCTTGCAACAAGGGCAATAATGCCAATTTTTATGATCTTAAACATGAATAATCGCGGGGCCTTTGGCATCATTAAAATGGGGAAATTGTCCGCATCAGTTGGCTAAGCCAACCGGGCTGAGATGAGTCGGCAAGATGACCTGAACCGGTGTAGCGGATTTGCGCATCGGCAAGCCTGTCGGCAGGGTCACACCAAAAGCATCAGTTTTGCTTGATGCCGCTGTCTGTGCCTTGGTTGCAGCATAAATTTCGTTAAAACTGACTGTTAGAATGTCACCGATACGGCGTGCACGCTGAT
>JABJBD010000240.1 GCA_018668795.1 Candidatus Puniceispirillum sp.
ATCAGCGTAAATGACATCTTCATCATTCTGGGCTTCGGCAATGATTTCACCCCAAGGTGCCACAATCAGGCTATGGCCATAAGTGACGCGGCCATCGGCATGCGTTCCCATCTGACCTGGGGCTACCACATAGCACCCTGTTTCAATGGCCCGTGCGCGCAACAGAATATGCCAATGCGCTTTGCCACTATTCTGGGTAAAAGCCGCTGGCACCATTAGCACATCAGCCCCGTCACGCGCCAGTTGGCGATATAGATGCGGAAATCGTAGATCATAACAGATCGTCATGCCGATCTTCAGATCATCTGCTGTAGCCAGCACCGGTTGATCGCCAGCCTGAAAATGCGCTGATTCTTCATATATCTGCCCGTCAGCAACATTGGCGTCAAACATGTGAATTTTGTCGTATATCGCGGTAATTACCCCGTTTGGATCAATCACATGGCTGCGATTGACAAGGTTTTTCCCATCTTCTGTCCGCATCAGCATTGACCCGACCAGCAACCAGATTTTATGTGTGGTGGCCTGCGTCTGTAATCGTTCAAGGCTGGGGCTGTCATGAGTATGTTCGGCAAGTTGGTTCAATGCATCACGGTTTGCAGGCAAAAAACTGGCCGCTTCGGGCAAGCAGACCATTTTGGCACCCTTATCAACAGCCCGCGCGATGAGTGTTTCGATGGTGGGAAAGGTAATGTCTGCTGTGGCGCCAGCACAATATTGCAAGGCGGCTATGCGCATAGTTTATGATCCCAGCTTTAGCAATTTATCAAGGTGGCCGGCTCGGTCCAGTGCAAAAATTTCGTCCGAGTCACCGATATGCGCATCATCGACGAAAATCTGCGGTGACGTGTTGCGGCCGCCAGCACGTTTTGCCATTTCGCCGCGTAAGGCACTGTTGAGCGATACATCGATCTGTTCAAACGGGACATTCTTTGACTGTAGAAGCCGCACAGCGCGCACACAATAACCACATCCCATCTGCGTGTATATTTCAATCTTGGCCATCTGCTTGTTGCCCTACCTTAATAACCTAAACAATACGCGTCAGCCGACTTAGCTTACGCGCGCAATTACCAAACCACATATTGGCCCAGCGCCAGATTTTTGCAAGGTTTTTGCCGCTTCGAACAAGGTTGCGCCAGTGGTCATGACATCATCGATCAGCATGATTGGGCGGGTAGCAAGCGATGATTTCTGATTGGCTGGCACAGCAAAGGCACCCCTTACATTATCAATGCGTTGCTGACGGTTTTTGCCTGCCTGACTGGGTGTGTTGCGCTGACGGATCAGCAAAGAGGGCGCAAAATTGTCAGGTGCCATATAGCGCGCCAACTCGGCTGACTGGTTGTAGCGGCGCCGGAAATAGCGGCGTCGTTCTAATGGGATTGGAATCACAAGCTGATTTGGCTCTGATAATTCATCGAAGAACCGGCGCATTAACCGTGTCAGTAAAGGTGTCAGATGCAGGGCATCGGCATGTTTGTAGCGAATGATCAGATTGCTGGCGATATCATCATAGCGGCATGCGGCTCGTATTTTGGTCAATGGTGGCGGTGCGACCCAGCAGCTAGCGCATCGTGTGTCAGGTAAAGCATAGGGTAGCGGGCGGCCACAACAGCTGCAAAAGGGTATTGAGATTTGTTCAAGTTGTTGCCAGCACGCAGCACACAGACCTTCACCTTCGCAAAATGTACGGCAATGGGGGCATAGATGCGGCAACATGGTATCTGCCAGCCGCGTCAGCCATGCATGTATGTAGCTGTTACTCATGTATCACGCCTTATTACCAATGCTCTATGCCTGTTTTGGTTTATATCTGCCTGTGCCTGATATGCAGGTCTCTAGCCTATATGAATAATGTAAATATCTGGTTAATGGTGCCATCACGTCTGGTGAATGGGGTTGTAGTTCTGGCTGAAATCATTACATCAAAGGCATGAACCAGCCGATGCCCATCCTTTTTGATAAAGCCAGTCTGCGCCAGCATCGTGATCGTGCTGCCGCGAATTATGACAATTTTTCCTTTTTAAAGGATGAAGCTGCAATCCGCGTGATTGACCGGCTTGAGCTGGTGCGCCGTGATTTTAACCTTTGTCTTGATTTTGGCTGTCATGATGGCGTGTTATCGCGTCATCTTGCCGGACTTGGTAAAATCAACACCGTTATGCATGCCGATTTATCGCCGAAATTTGCTAGAAATGCGCTTGCACATGGTCCATCGATTGCCTGTGACATAGATAGGGTGCCATTCAGGCCAAATAGCTTTGATGCGGTGTTTTCCTGTCTGACGATGCATTGGGTTGATGATTTGCCAGGCGTCATGACCCAGATGCGGTCAGTGCTTAAACCGGATGGGTTGTTATTGGTCAGCATGCTTGGTGGTAACAGCCTTAACGAATTACGTAGCGCTTTGGCGGCGGCAGAAAGCGAAATTGACGGGGGCTTGAGCCCACGTTGTGCGCCTATGGCAGATATTCGTGATATTGGTGGTTTGCTTGGTCGGGCTGGGCTGGCTTTGCCGGTTGCCGATAGTGATCGTCTGACGATCACCTATCCGAACATGTTCCGCTTGATGGCTGATCTGCGTGGGATGGGCGAACAGAATGCCTTGATGGATCGTCTGCGCAGGCCGACAAGCCGTGCTTTGTTTATGCGCGCTGCCGACATTTATCAGGCTGAATATGGCAATGATGATGGCACAATTCCGGCCAGTTTCGAAATCATCACCCTGACGGGATGGGCGCCACATGAAAGTCAGCAGAAGCCACTTCGTCCAGGTAGCGCCACGCATCGATTAGCTGATATTCTGAATAGTGAAGAACAGGATCCAGAATCGAGCTGATTACAAAAGATCCTGCAACACTGGAATAAGCGGGATATCGGCAGGTGGCATCGGATAATCACGAAGCTGATGTGGCCGTACCCATTTCAAACTCCCCCCTTCGACAGGACGAGGCTGGCCATGCCAGCGACGACAAACAAACAGCATCATTAACAGATGGAAATCATCATAGGCGTGGCTGGCAAAGCTGAGCGGTGCCAGACATGACTCACGGGTGTTGATATCAAGCTCTTCCTGTAATTCACGTATTAAGGCCGCTTCAGGGCTTTCGCCCGCCTCGATTTTACCACCCGGAAATTCCCATAAGCCACCCATGCTTTTATGCGCTGGGCGTTGCGCCAGCAATATCCGACCATCAGCATCTATCAGTGCCACAGCACTGACCAATATGAGGGATAGCGGGGTGTTAGCTTCGGTAATCGGCATTGATCGAAATATATCCATGCGTTAAATCGCAGGTATAAACCCGCGCGGTGCCAGAACCAGTGCCGACAAAAACAGTGATATCAATGTCAGGGCCTTGCATATGGGCGGTGACGGGGGTTTCATCAAAATCTTCGACACGTTGACCGGCAAGGGCGACATCAAAGCCACCAATCTGGACGCCAATAGCATTCTGGTCGATGCCTATGCCAGCTTTGCCAACCGCCATGACAATGCGGCCCCAATTAGCATCACTACCTGCGACAGCTGTTTTGACCAGCGGCGAATTGGCAATCGACATGCCTGTTTTATAGGCATCAGAATCACTGTCTGCGCCCAGAATATTTATAGTGATGAATTTTTGGGCGCCTTCACCATCGCGTACAATCTGCTTGGCTAGATCAATCATAACTAGGTCAAAAGCATCACATAGACGGTCGAAATCAGCATGTGTTTCATGGGTTATTTCATCATTGCCTGCATAGCCGGTGGCGATGGCAAATACGCTGTCATTTGTTGATGTGTCGCTATCAACGGTTATGGCGTTGAAGCTTTTGGCATTTGCGCGGCTGAGCATCTGGTACAACATATCAGAGCTAACCGCCGCATCAGTTGCGACATAACCCAACATTGTGGCCATGTTGGGTGCAATCATGCCGGAACCTTTGGCAATGCCGCAAATGGTGACCATTTTGCCATCAAGCTGGCAAGTGGTGGTTGCGCCTTTTGCAAAGGTATCGGTGGTCATAATGGCCTTGGCGGCGTCATGCCAGCTAGTTGATTGATGCGCTAGCAGATGTGGGATCTGGGCGGCCAGACAGTCAGTATCAAGGGGCTCGCCAATAACGCCAGTTGAAGCCAGTAAAATAGCATCTATGTCGATATTACCAGCGTTTGCCAGCGCATCAGCGGTTGCCATGGTAGCTTGATGTCCTTTGCTGCCAGTAAAGGCATTGGCATTACCTGCATTTGTCAGAATTGCCGCTGGGCGGGACTGACAGGTGCCTTTAGCCAGACGCGCCTGACTCCATTGAACTGGGGCGGCGGCTGTATCGCTCTGGGTAAAAAGACCTGCAAAATGGCTTTCCGGTGCGCCGCGCATCAAAAACATATCATCACGCCCCTGATATTTCATGCCACTGGCGGCGGTTGCCAGCGACAAGCCACCGATATGCGGCATGTCTGGAAAGCTGTCAGGTGCCAATGGTGAAATGGACATGCAGAACCGCCTTTGATATTACGCGCCAGCTTGGACGCGCCCAGATTTTGTTACTGTGCTTTTGCCTGCACTTCGGTGCGCACATCTTCAAAACTACGTAGTTCGATTTTCTGATCGGCACGTAATCCTTCGATGACCCGGCCAAGATGCTGGCGTGACAGGCTGTTGACAAGTTGATCACGCATATCGTCGAAAGACGGCGCAGGTTTGACAGCTTTTTCGCTAACCTTGATGACATGCCAGCCAAACTGGGTCTGCACTGGCTTTGCCGAAAAACTGCCAGCAGGAAGCGCGAAAGCAGCGGTTTCAAAAGCGGGTACCATCTGGCCACGGCCAAAGGTGCCAAGCTCGCCACCATTCGGGCCGCTTGGGCCCGTTGATTTTTCTTTCGCAATTTCGGCAAAGTCAGCACCATCATTCAGGTCTTTGATAATAGCGACAGCCTCATCTTCCGCCGCAACCAAAATATGTGATGCGGTAATCTGTTCACGCGAGGCTTCATCAGCCACAAATGTATCATAGGCCTGTTGCAAGGCTTCATCTGTCATCTTCTCACGCACGGTTACGGCCAGCCACGCCTCAGCCAAAATGCGCTCGGAAGCCAGTTTCATGGCGTCTTGCACAAGCGGGTCATCGGCAAGCTTTGCAGCTTCACCAGCTTTTGCCGCCAGTTTGGTATCGATGATGTCGGCAACAATATCGCCAAAATAATCCTGCATCGGCTTGTTGCGGTATTCTGGTGGCAACCCCTCGGCAGCCTGCATCACCTGATCGAGCCAGATTGTTTCACCATTGACGCTGGCAACTGAAACACGGTTTTCAGCATGCGCTATATTGGCTAGAATAATCATTGAAATTGTACAAAATGAACGGAGAATAACTTGCATTGAAAAGACCTTCTGAGTGTTTTTTTAAACTTGTGGCTAGTAGCTTCTATAAACTTGGGATGTCGCAACCACATATAACTTTTCAAACTGTGCGGTTGGGCTCGTATAAAGAGTGTTACCCAAGGCAAGAAGATACTGCAAGCATAGCTTTACAGGCACAAGATTCTTGTTGATCTATAACAGGCGTTCTGATTGACAAAACGGCTGTCTATGCCTATGTCCATGAGAGTGCGAATGAGCCTGTTTGAGGTCTCGTGCCTATTTTAGAACAGCCGCTTGGCTGGAGGATTTTAGATGTTAGGTTCATTGGCAAAAAGCCTGTTTGGTAACTCGAATGATCGCGCGGTGAAACGATTTATGCCGCAGATCGACGCGATTAATGCACTTGAGGCAACCTATGAAGGTCTGGACGATACTGGCCTGAAAACAAAAGCGGATGAATTGCGCACGCGTGTCGATGGCGGTGCCGATAAAGATAACATGCTTGCCGAGGCTTTTGCGCTGGTTCGCGAAGCTGCAAAACGTGCGCTTGGGCAACGTCATTTTGATGTGCAGCTTATGGGTGGTATGGCATTGCATAGCGGCCAGATTGCTGAGATGAAAACTGGCGAAGGCAAAACACTTGTGGCAACCTTGGCGTCATTTTTGAATGCGCTTGATGGTAAGGGCGTGCATGTAGTGACTGTGAATGATTATCTGGCCTCACGTGATGCTGCCTGGATGGGCAAGGTTTATGAAAAGCTAGGTCTTAGCGTTGGCTGTATTGTTGCCGGTATGGATGATGATGCCCGCCGCGCTGCCTATCATGCAGACATAACCTATGGCACCAATAACGAATTTGGGTTTGATTATCTGCGCGATAATCTGAAATTTCGGCTTGAAGATATGGTGCAACGTGACCACCATTTTGCAATTGTTGATGAGGTGGATTCGATCCTTATTGACGAAGCCCGTACCCCTTTGATTATTTCGGGGCCAGCCGAAACCAATATAGCCCTTTATGCGGTGGCCGATGCGATCATTCCTGATCTGGTTGAAAAAGATTATGACCTTGATGAAAAAGGTAACTCTGTGTCGCTGACCGAAGATGGTATCGAACATGCCGAAGAGTTACTACGCGCGGCAGGTGCTTTTGAAGAAGGCACCCTATACGATATCAATAATGTTGGTTTGCTTCATCATGTCAATCAGGCGTTAAGAGCTCATAAGCTGTTCCAGCTTGATACGCATTATATGCTAAAAGCAGGACTAGTCGTCATTATTGATGAATTTACCGGACGTGCAATGGATGGGCGCCGCTTTTCAGATGGATTGCATCAGGCGATTGAAGCCAAAGAAAAGGTGGAAATTCAGGCCGAAAACCAGACACTGGCCTCAGTTACATTCCAGAATTATTTCCGCATGTATGAAAAGCTGGCAGGCATGACCGGCACCGCCCTGACCGAGGCAGGCGAATTTTCCGAAATTTATAATCTGGACGTAACAGCGATACCGACCAATCGTGATGTGCAACGTATCGATCACGATGACGAAGTCTATCGCACGGGTGAAGAACGGGATGCTGCCGTTATTGATCTGATTACCGATTGCCAGACCCGTGGCCAGCCTGTTTTG
>JABJBD010000085.1 GCA_018668795.1 Candidatus Puniceispirillum sp.
CAGCATCACGCGGCGGCACTTTACGTCGGGCATGATTGGCGTAGGTATTGCGCTATCAAGTTCCCTATTGCCAAGCATGACGGCATTTGCAGCCGATGATGATATTATCGCCCATATTAGCGCCCCGCGTGTTCTGGGAGATCCAAAAGCACCAATCAAGGTTGTCGAATTTTTCTCGATGACATGTGGCCATTGCGCCAATTTTCATAATGTGACCTTTCCCAAGGTCAAAAGCGATATGATCGAGCGTGGACTTATCCAGTTTGAAATGCGCCCTTTCCCGCTTGACGGCCTTGCTTTGCGGGCACATGCGCTGGCGCGATCATTGCCAACGACCAGATATTTTCCGATGGTGAAAGCCCTGATGTCGCAACATAAGCAATGGGTTCGTGCCGAAGACCCGCTAGCAGCCTTGATGAAAATTGCCCGCCTTGCCGGAATCAGCGAAGCCGAATTCAACAAAACCATGAGCAACCGGACTTTGCTGGAAAAGCTTGTTGAAATGCGCCAAATAGCACTTGATGACTGGAATGTCAGTTCAACGCCAAGTTTCGTCATCAATGAGGACAAGGTTTTGGCAGGTAATATGAATTATGAAAAATTTGTCGAAGAAATAAACGCTTATGGCGCCTAGCTTCCTGTAGAGATTTAATGAGCGCAAACACGTGATCTTCCGTACCCTGAAAATGGCAGGTTTCAAATCTTTTGCCGAAGTGGCCGAAGTTGAAATCGAGTCTGGACTGACTGGCATTGTCGGGCCGAATGGCTGTGGCAAATCAAATGTTGTCGAGGGTTTGCGCTGGGTAATGGGTGAAAGCTCGGCACGGCAAATGCGTGGCGGCGAGATGGATGACGTGATCTTTGCTGGCACCGACCAACGCCCAGCCCGCAACCTTGCCGAAATCACCTTGAAACTTGATAATAGCAAGCGTAATGCGCCTGCTGAATTCAATAATGATGACGAATTGGAAATCACCCGTAAGATCGAACGCGGTAAAGGCAGTAGCTATTATGTCAATGCCAAGCCTGCGCGTGCGCGTGATGTCCAGCTTTTGTTTGCTGATACCGCAACAGGTGCGCGTTCGTCAGGGATTGTTAGTCAGGGGCGTATTGGCGCGATTGTTGGCGCTAAACCAGTGGATCGACGTGCCTTATTGGAAGAAGCCGCCAATATACGCGGCCTGCATGCCCGCCGGCATGAAGCAGAATTACGTCTGCGCGGTGCCGAAACCAACCTTGAACGGCTTGATGATGTTATTGCCGGCCTTGTCGAACAACGCGACTCATTAAAAAAACAGGCGCGTCAGGCGGCGCGTTATCGTTCGGTTGCGGATCGTATCCGTCAAGCCGAAGCACAGTTGCTATTTGCCCGCTGGGCAAACGCGCAGAATGATCTTGCCAATGCCGAAGCCGATTTTAATCAGGCCAAGCTGTTGGTCGCGACCAGAACCGAAGACGCGGCCAAAATTGCCACAACACGAAGTGAACTGGCGGCGCAATTACCCCCCTTGCGCGAGGCCGAAGCCGCGCGGGCGGCCGAATATCAACGTTTGGCCATTGGACATGACGAACTTGACCGCGAGGAAGCCCGACTTAAGGATGCCTTGAGCCAACTAGACGCGCGTCAGACACAGATTAACGCCGACATCACCCGCGAAAATGGCTTGCGCGAAGACGCCAAGATCGCCATCGAGTCGCTCGCCAGTGAAACCGAAACACTACAGCAACAGATTGATGAAGCTGCGCCACGCCGTGAAGCTGCACATGCCGAATTGGAAATTGCCCGCGCAGATGCAAATACAGCTGAGGCCGCACTTGCCGATGCCAGTGCCCTGTTACGGTCAGCGGCAACCTCACGTAATGGGCTGACAACACGGTTGAATGATCTGCTTGCCCGACGTGAAACAGCATCACGAAATCTGGCCGATCTGTCGCTAGATACCCTTAGCACTCAGTCAAAAGTATCAAAAACCGGACTAATTGAAGCCGAAGCTGATTTTACCAATGCCCGAAAGATGCTGGAACAAGCTGAAGACACGCTTGGAGATGCACAGACACTTGCCGATACAACCAAAGCCGATGAACGCGAAACAGAAGCGCATATCACACGCATTCAGGCTGAAATCGACGCGCTAGAATATCTGCTTGCCGATAATGGTGACAATGAAGACACGCCAATTGTCGATCAGCTTTCGGTTGAAGAAGGTATGGAAACAGCCTTGGCAGCCTATCTGGCTGATGAATTGACCGCCCCAGCCGATGCAGGCACGCATAGCTATTGGCGTGAGGGGATGGCCCATGGTGATCTGACGCCACCAGACGGCACTTTGCCACTTGGTGATTTTGTTAGCGGGTCAAATGCGCTTAGCGTTGCCCTAGCAGGGGTAGGCGTTGTCGAGGATGAAGCCACCGCCGAGTCAATACAGCCATCACTGCGCCCCGGGCAAGCTGTTACCACCAAAAATGGTCATCTATGGCGTTGGGATGGATTTGTGCGGCATGCCAGCCAGAATGACCGAAGCGCCGAACGTATTCGTCAACGCCGTCGTCTGGACGCGCTTGAGAAAGATGCTGTTAAAGCAGGCAAAGACGCCCAAAAGATGGTTGAAAAAACCGCCGCCGCTCAGCAAGCATTCGATGCAAACCGCGCGGCTGTTCAAGACGCCCGTCAGAAATCGATTGCCAGTGAACAACGCTTTGGTGAAGCCCGGCGCCATGCCGAATCAGATGCGCTAAAGCTGGCCGCAGGTGAAGAACGCGCCACCGAGTTAGCCGCGATCCTTGATACGCTTGTTGCCGATATTAAGGTCTGTGAAATGCAACTGGTCGAACTTGGCGACGAAAGTATGCTTGCCAAACAAGAAACAACTTGCCGCGCTACTGCCGAGCACGCCCGCCAAAGGCTAAGTGAAGCGATGCAGGCCGATACCCGGCTTGAAGAAATTCTGCGTTCGGCAGGCGAACGTTTAACCACATCATCCGCCGAACAGACAGCATGGCAAGGCCGGCTTGATGGTGCCGCCAGCCGCGTTGCCGAACTGGAAACACGCTTTGAAAGTGGCAAGCTGGAACAGCAACGCCTTTTGCAGATGCCAGGGGATATAGAAAAACGGCGTCTGGAGATGGGGGATCTGCTGGAAGCGGCCAATGATGCACGGCAGGAAGCCAGCGATCTGTTAGTCAAAGCCGAAAGCCAGCTTAGCGAGGTTGAAACAGCGCAACGTATTGCTGAAGGCGCGCTTGGCGAAGCCCGGGAGACGCAAATTCGCACCGAAGGTGCCCAAGAGCGTGGCAAAGGATTGCTGCAGGACCTTAAAGACCGCATTCATGAAAAGCTGGACTGTACGCCTGATCAGATTGCCGAGATTGCCAATGTAGAATCGGCAGACGCATTACCGCCTGTTGCCGCATTGGATGACAAGGTGCAACGGCTTTTGCGCGAGCGTGACAATATTGGCCCCGTAAATCTGCGTGCCGAAGTCGAAATGGAAGATGTCGCCAGCCGCATCGCCAGCATGGAAGCCGAAAGTGAAGATTTATTGGCAGCTATCGCCAAATTACGCGCGGCGATCAGCCAGTTGAACCGCGAAGGCCGCGAGCGATTGCTGGCTAGTTTTGCCGAAGTGAATGGACATTTTAAAGAATTATTCAAGAAACTGTTTGGTGGTGGCACTGCCGAATTGCAACTTACCGAGGCTGATGACCCGCTTGAAGCAGGGCTGGAAATCATGGCCAGCCCGCCCGGCAAACGGTTACAATCGCTATCTCTTTTATCTGGTGGCGAACAAGCGCTGACCGCGTTGGCCATTATTTTTGCCGTGTTTCTGACCAATCCAGCACCGATTTGTGTGCTTGATGAGGTCGATGCTCCGCTTGACGATTCGAATGTGGCACGTTTCTGTGACCTGCTTCGCGATATTGTCGGCAAAACCGACACCCGCTTTCTTGTTATCACGCATCACCGGATGACGATGGCGCGCATGGATCGTCTGTTTGGTATCACGATGGAACAGCGTGGCCTTTCCAAGCTGGTTTCCGTTGATCTTCAGGCCGCCGAAAGAATGCGCGACTCGGCGGTAGCTTAGCTTGCTTTTAGAGACTGAAAGTGCGGCTGAATCAAAGAGTTTTGCATCCCCCGCAATCCCCCCACAAGCTGCGTCAAATTTGGCCCTATTGAATGCTTGACAAAAGCCGATGCAGTCCCCTATTTTGAGCGCGTTTTAAGCATTGCTGAACATCATGCAAAAATGTATGAATTTGGCTAAACTCAAGCGAAAAAAGGTGATTTAAAAATCGACTGGAAACCACCCCCTATCTTTGCTGGATAGTGGCATAAATCGGCACTGATGTGCCGGAGGTCTGGAACTGCTGTATGAGCGTTGATGATAATGAAGGCGGCGATATTCGCCTAAAAGACATCGAACGCCGCATCCATGCGATGCAACAGGAGAAACAGGGTGGTGACAAACCAAGCCGATCTGCTCTTCCCAAGGGGATGGGTGCAATCATGGGCCGGGTGGCAACCGAACTGGTAGCGGGTGTCATAGTCGGTGCTTTTATCGGATGGGTGCTGGATAAATGGCTGGATACAACGCCGCTGTTCATGTTGGTGTTGTTTTTTCTAGGGGCTATTGCTGGCATGCTTAATGTGTGGCGTATTTTTACCGGTCGCGGTTTAGCGGCAGGTTATTTCGACGAACATAAGCGGGCGTCGGATACAGATAAGGAGCGAGAGAGGAATGAGTAACTCTCAAGGAATGCATTCACCGGTCGCGCAATTCGAGATCAAGCCGATTTTTGATCTTTCAATTGGTGGTCAAGACGTCTCCTTTACCAATTCCAGCCTTTTCATGCTGCTGGCTATTGTTGTGAGCTCAATATTTCTGGTATCGGCGATGCGCAAGCGTGAACTGATCCCCGGCCGCATGCAGGGGCTAGCCGAAATGATGTATGAGTTTGTCGCCGATATGGTGCGTAGCAATGTTGGTAATGAAGGCCGCCCTTACTTTCCGTTTATTTTCACCCTGTTTGTGTTTTTGCTGTTTGGCAATTTGCTGGGTCTGATTCCTTATTCATATACATTTACATCACAAATCGTTGTGACATTTGTTATGGCAGCCTTTGTTTTCTTAGCGTTGACAGTTCTCGCGCTGTTCAAGCATGGTTTGCATTTCTTCAGCTTCTTTGTGCCTGCTGGTGCGCCAAAGCCGTTGATACCTTTTTTGATCATTATTGAAGTGATCTCGTATTTTGTGCGTCCTGTCAGCCTTTCGGTTCGACTGTTTGCCAACATGCTTGCTGGTCACACTATGTTGAAAGTCTTTGCTGGTTTGGCGGTGATGATTTCTGGTGTTGGCGGTGCTGCCATGGCTGGATCTGTTTTCCCGTTTATCGCACTTATCGGCCTGACTGGACTGGAAGTTTTGGTGGCTGTTTTGCAAGCCTATGTATTCACAATTCTGACATGCATGTATTTGAATGACGCTTTACATCTTCACTAGAGGGTGAGGCGCAACGCATTCCGCTAGCGTAGTAAATAGCGGTGTTGATTAATCGAACTGTCTTAAACATGGAAGGACTATTAAAATGGACGCAGAAGCTGCAAAAATGATCGGTGCCGGTTTGGCCGTTATCGCTCTTCATGGTGTTGCTCTTGGTATTGGCAACATCTTTTCGGCACTAGTAACCTCTATTGCACGCAATCCTGCGGCACGTAGCGAAGTTTTCGGCATCGGTATTCTTGGTTTTGCCCTGACCGAAGCTATCGCGCTGTTTGCTCTTGTTGTTGCGCTATTGCTATTGTTTGCTCTTTAAAAGGCAAACTATTTCATTCCATGACTTGTCTGTCGGGATACTGGCAGACAAGCAAGGGGATACCAATGAAGAACCAATGTAAAATATGGACAAGCATATCGGCTGTGTCGATTATGTCAGTTATTGTTAAGCCTGCTCTTGCAGCGGATGCCGCTAAACCTGGTCTTCCGCAGCTTGATGTCACGACATGGCCATCGCAGATTTTCTGGCTAATTGTGCTGTTTGCCGTTGGCTATGTGATTATGTCACGCATCGTAACGCCACGTATTGGCACTGTGCTTGAAGAACGTCGCAAAAGGCTTGATGATGATCTGGCCAAAGCGCGCGAAGCAAGCGAAGATGCGGCCAAAATTCGTGCTGGTTACGAAGAAACGCTGGAAATTGCTAGAACTGAGGCTGCCGCATTTGCTAAAGATGCTGCCGTGAAAGCAACACAAAGCGTTGAAGCGGCTAATGCCAAATTGAGCAAAAAATTGGCGACAAAAGCGCAAGCGGCTGAAGCCAAACTAGCCAAGGCGCGGGCTGAAGCTATGGAAAATCTCAATGCGGTTGCCGTTGACGCCGCTATAGCTGCAACCCAGCATTTGACTGGCATTAAGGCAACCAAGGCACAAGCTGAAAAAACGGTCAAATCACTGGCCAAAACGATAACCCCGCAGGAGAGTAACTGATGGAAGACGGTATCGTAATGGAATCGGTCTGGGTTGCCGTAGCATTTGTGTTTTTTGTTGCTCTGGTATGGAAAAAAGCTGGTGCTGTTCTAGGCACTATGCTGGATGAACGTTCTGAGAAAATCAGAGCTGATCTTGAAGAAGCAAAAACGCTACGTGACGCGGCAATAAACGAATTGCAGAATTACCAGCGTCTGCATCGCGAGGCTGCCGACGAAGCAAAAGCAATCATCAAGAATGCCGAAACAACCGCCGAGCGTATTCGCGAAACAGCCGAAAAGAATGCCAATGAGGCCGTGAAACGCCGCGAAGCCCAAGCAACTGCCAAAATCAAGGCCGCTGAAGCCAATATGGTTGCCGAATTACGCGAGCGTGCGGCAAGTCTGGCAGTAGCAACCGCCACAGACATCATCACCAGCAAGCTGGATAAAGATGCCAGCCTAGCCATGATTGACGAAGCGGCGGCAGAAATCGAAAAGCTAAACTAGATCAGCACATATTAAAGACTGCAAAAGGCTCCGAAAGGAGCCTTTATCTTTTGGCTATGACCAAAGTGATGGCCAGATATTAATGGTTAGGCATTAATGATTGGGGCGTAAGCTGAGAACAACACGGCCACCAACAGGGACTTCAAATTTCATGTCAGCAACTGGATAAAGCTTGGCTACATCTTTAGCAAAACCGTTACGATAGCCAAACACATCGTTAGAAATAACGACATCGTTAGCGTCCAGAACAGCTGACATAAGAGGTATAGCCACAACATCGGCTGAGGCATTCTGTTTAAGGTTGCGGGCTAACTTAAAACCTGCCTTTATTTCCATCTTGATAGTACCATCATTCTGCGACGAACAAATTGCGCGAACACCATTAAAGCGGGCATCGACGATCTGTTTATTATCATCAGTCAAAACAAAGGCCCGTGCGCCTTGTTCCGGCGCTGATACAGATGGGCAAACAACCACATCATCTGAACCAGAACATGCCGCCGTTGCCAATAGCACGCTGCCCAACAAAGAGGTAAAAAGACGTGAGGATGAGAATTTTGAGAAATTTGTCTGTTTCATGAAGGCATTCTAACGTCTTTTTCATCTAACAGCAATTGACCTAATCGTCCTAATCGCGCATGAACAACCTATGGAAATTAATTTGGAAACACCAAAGAAAAAAATCATTCTTGCGGCACCCCGTGGATTTTGTGCTGGGGTTGACCGAGCGGTTCGCATTGTCGAAGTTGCGCTAGAAAAATATGGCGCACCTGTCTATGTACGACACGAGATTGTACATAACAAAACTGTGGTTGATGATCTGGCTGACAAAGGCGCTGTCTTTGTTAGGGAATTGGATGAGGTGCCAAAAGGCGCACCCGTGGTTTTTTCCGCGCATGGTGTTGCCAAGGCTGTAGTTGCCGAAGCCAAAGAACATAATATGATTGCTGTTGATGCAACCTGCCCACTGGTGACAAAAGTACATATCGAAGCCCAACGCCATGCTGCTCAGAAGCGACATATTCTGTTGATCGGGCATGCCGGACATCCCGAAGTCGAAGGCACAATGGGACAAGTTGCCGCTAATGAAATCACCCTGATTGAAACCGTGGAAGATGCCCAAAACGTTACACCACCAGATGATGCGGCGCTGGCTTTTGCCACCCAGACGACCTTGTCTGTCGATGATACAGCCGCGATCATTTCAGTTTTACAGTTTCGTTTTCCTGATATTACCGGGCCACGCGGCGAAGATATTTGTTATGCCACCACTAATCGTCAAAATGCTGTCAAGGATATGGCCAAAGGGCTGGATCTGATGTTGGTAATCGGGGCAAAAAATTCGTCAAATTCACAGCGGCTTGTCGAAGTTGCATTACGAAGCGGTGCCAAGCAGGCAACGCTGGTTGCAGATAAACATGCTGTTGATTGGGATATGGTCAAAGAAGCCACACATATCGGCATTTCAGCAGGCGCATCAGCGCCTGAAATTCTGGTGACTGATTTGTTGAATGCTATAAAAACACTCTACGATGTTGATGTTGTCGAGCATGGGCATGTAAAAGAGAATATGACCTTTAAGTTACCGTCCATCTTACAAAGTTAATTATCTGGATAACAGAAGCATCGTATGGCCGTTTACACCGAAGTTGATGACACCACATTGACAGAATTTCTGTCACGTTACGATATTGGCACAGTTGTCAGTTTTGCAGGCATTGCAGAAGGTGTTGAAAATTCCAATTATCTGCTTCGTACGACGAAAGCGCATTTTATTCTGACACTGTATGAAAAGCGGGTGAATGCAGACGATTTGCCTTTTTTTGTCGAATTAATGGAGCATCTAGCCGGAAAAGGAATGAATTGCCCGCTTCCAGTTGCGGCGAAGGATGGTTCTGTTCTGGCTGAAATAATGGGGCGCCCTTGCGCGATTTTTACATTTCTTGACGGAACGTCTTCGCGTTACCCAAATAGAGCTAAATGCCGCGCTCTTGGTGTCGCATTAGCCCAGTTGCATATCAATGCCGATGGCATATCACGATCCCGCGCTAATGCGTTGGGGCCAGATGCATGGAAACCGTTGCTTGATTCAGTCGGCAATCGAACAAATGAGCTTGGCGATAATATGCTGGCACAAGTTGAAAAGCGGCTTGCACAGATTACCCATAACTGGCCACATGACCTGCCACGCGGCATCATTCATGCTGATCTTTTCCCGAATAATGTTCTGTTTATGGGGGATAATCTGACAGGGCTTATCGATTTCTATTTTGCCTGTGAGGATATTTTTGCCTATGACGTCGGCATCTGTCTTAACTCATGGTGTTTTGAAGCTGATGGAAGTTTTAACATGACCAAATCGCGGGCATTGATTAACGGCTATCAGTCAGTTCGGCATCTGAGTGTCGATGAAATTAACAATATTCCTGTTCTGGCTGCCGGATCGGCAATGCGTTTCTTTCTGACACGGCTATATGACTGGATGAACACGCCAAAAGATGCGTTGGTCAGCCCTAAAGATCCAATGGAATATTGGTCGATTCTGCGGTTTCATCAATCAGTTTCGGGGCCTAGTGCCTATGGTTTCTATCAATGAGCACTGGTGTGACGATCCATACTGACGGGTCATGCCTTAGCAATCCGGGCCCTGGTGGCTGGGCGGCGATCCTGAATTGGCGGGGTACCGAAAAGGAATTGTCAGGTAGTGTGGCTGATACAACTAATAACCGTATGGAATTACAGGCCGCCATTGAAGGTTTGAATGCGCTCAGCCGCCCGATGCAGGTTGAGCTTCATACCGACAGCAAATATGTCATGAATGGCGTAACTGACTGGATGGCACGCTGGAAAGCAAATGGATGGCGTACAGCCGCAAAAAAGCCAGTTGCCAATCAGGATTTATGGGAAATACTGGATGCAGCAACCCAACGCCATCAGATCACATGGCATTGGGTTAAAGGGCATGCAGGTAACGAGTTAAATGAACGCTGTGATGTGCTGGCACGCCGTGCGGCCGAAAGCCTGAAATAAACCAGCAGTTATGCCCCCAAGGTTGCCAGCACATTCTCGGCACTGGAAACTGAAAACTCACCTGGCTCTTCCATCAAAACATGCGTAACAAGCCCATTATCAACGATTATGGCACAGCGCGTTGCGCGCTTGCCAAGGATCGCGCCCATATTGACCTCAATACCAAGCGCGCGTGAAAATGACCCGTCCATGTCAGCTATCATATCTATGATGCCATCAGCTTGGCTAGCCTCGCCCCACGCATGCATCACATGCGCATCATTAACTGACAGGCACGCAATCTTATCAATGCCTGCTTGTTTTAACGCGTCCGCATGTTTGATATAGCCAGGTACGTGTTTGACCGAACAGGTAGGTGTAAAAGCCCCCGGTACGGCAAACATAACAACACGGGAATCTTTGAAATAATCGTCGGTTGAAAACGCATCAATACCTTCATCAGATTTAATCTGAAATTGGGCAGAAGGTATGTTTTGTCCTGATTCAATTGTCATTAACTATGTCTTTCTATAATTGGGGTGATACCAAGCCACACTAGTACAATTAGCATGACCAAAAATCAAATCTAGTTGGCGGCCAGTCCAGCTAAATCAAAATTACTATCGAGAATGTCAGTCGTCAGCAATTCAGGCAGAATGATGCCTGTTGGGTGCGATGGACTGAATATAGCATTGAACGGAATTCCAAAGCGACCATTTTGCACCAGAAAACGCGATATAGCGTCATCAGGACGCGTCCAGTCAGCCTGAAGCATCGCAAGTGTTCCCTGACGTTGGGCGGTGCCTAGGCGCGCCGCAATCGCCGGATCATTGATGGCAAATCGTTTATTTACCTTGCAGGTAATACACCAGTCAGCTGTTACATCAACAAATACCACCTGCCCTTTGGCCAGATGCATGGCTATGCTACCTTCCTGCCATGGTTGCCATGCTACATCCACCCCAAGGCCAGCCACCGGTAATGGCATTTTTCGGGGTTGTGGTGACATCAATATAGGAACAGCCAGCGCCGCCACCACCGTAAAGGTAATAATCACGCGGGTCGCCCGAACAGCAAAACCACGGAACGTAGCCAACCCAAAGCCAAGCACCAAAATAACCACAAGCGCACGTGTAGCATCTGAACCGCCAAGCGTATGAAATAGCGACATCAACCAAATAACAGTGCCGCTTAGCAATAAGGCCAGCATATATTTCATAGCCAGCATCCAACGGCCAGGCTTTGGCAAAAATGCGATAGCTTGCGGCCATTGCGCCAAAATCAACCACGGCATGGCAAGCCCAAGCCCCATTGCGGCAAAAATGCCAACAAGCATGATATTATCGCCTGTCAAAGCCGCGGTGACAGCGGTGCCAACAAAAGGTGCCGAACAAGGTGTGGCCAGTAAGGTTGCCAACATCCCTGCCATAAAATCTCCAGCATAACCTGAGCCTGTTGATATACGCATGACAAACGCCGGAATTGGCAAGGTCAGCCGATCAAGCATGGCCAGCACAAACAGGCTGATGACCAATGTCATGGCGATCAGAAATACCGGATTCTGAAATTGAATACCCCAGCCAATTTGTGCGCCGGCATATCGTAAAATACCAAGCGCCGCCGCCAAGATCATAAAGCTGGCCATTATGCCTGCGGCAGATGCCAGAAAACGCCGCCGCACATGCCATGATGATAGGCCCGCCGCTGATAGAATTGATGTCACCTTGATCGCAAGAACTGGCAATACACAAGGCATAAGATTCAAAATAAGCCCACCCAGAAATGCGGTTAACAGGATCGCGCCAAAAGCAAATGATGGGGTGGTCTGCGGATTAAACTCTGGTGCCTGTGCGGCTGTGCCAATAACCACATTCACTTCGGCCAGTTCGACATCACCTTTGCCAAGACCCGCCCGTGACGGCTGGCCAACAATGGTCAATGTTAAAGGCATGCCCAGCATAATGTCAGGCTGTTTCCCCAACATGGGGATACGGGCAATCTGGCCATTCATCTCCGGTTTTTTGAAAGCGAGGCCTTCAATCCCTTCGACAAAAATATCGTCAAGCGGCACTGTTGTGGCGGAAAACCTGACATATAGATTTTCGGCATCATGCCATAGTGTCTGTGCGTTGATATTGGGAGCCGATCCCGGACGTGGCACCGCCGATGCATATTCGGCGATCATCTGAGTATGTATGGTCGGTAATGCGGCACCGTCAGCAATATCAAGACCGAGCGATCCTGCAAGAGGGACACAGATGTCCGCGCAAACAAGTGCTTCAACATCGGTAGTTAGCTGAAGCGGTGTACCGCTTATATGTCCAGTTAGCGTTATGGGTAGAACAACATGTTCGGCATAGCCAAAATTATCAAACCCAAAAGCGTTAAATCTTTTGGGGACGGGCCATGCAATATCAGCAGATAATGCCTTGTTAACATTCTGGTCCAGATTGATCGAGGGGGGAAGACCTGCCTCACCCGGGGTGCGCCAATAAATCTTCCAGCCAGGCGCCATCCTGAATTCCAATCCAAGTGGAATATTTTCCAAAGTACCTGTTCCAGCAACCGCCGATACCAGCCGCATTTCGGCCATTGATGGATCACCTGTCCATGAGGTTTGATTTGCATAAGCAGAGCATGTCATAAATATGAATGAAATCAGTGATATAAATGCCATCAGCGGGCGGATTGCGACCCGTCGCCACATAGTATGAATCAACAAGCAATAGTTGCCAGATTTTGATGTAAGGCTGTTAAACATAACCTGATCCATATGATCGGTGCAGTGGGCAAAGCTAGAATAGCTCTTTACCAATTATCCGATTAGCTGTCTAATCTAGATAAGACATAAAACAAAGGAAACAAGCTGAACCGTGTCGTCATTTAGCACAGATTCACAAACACCAATTTCTGCACCAAAAGGATTACAGGGGCATTTACTGATTGCTGTGCCGCAGATGCTTGATCCACGGTTTCAAAAAGCGGTTATTCTGATGTGCCAACATGACGACCAGTCAGCCATGGGATTTGTGATCAACCAGCAATCAGAAAAGCTTAATTTGGGCAGCCTATATGAAACACTTGAAATAGGCACACCGCGATTTTGTGCTGATCAACCTGTTTTCATTGGTGGCCCCGTTGATGGTAATCGCGGCTTTGTCGTGCATTCACAAGATCATATGCTGCCCGAAAGTAATCCAATTACACATGAAATCGGCCTGACCACAAGCCTGGATATTCTGGAAGATATAAGCAATGGAACCGGACCATCACAATCGATTATCTCGCTTGGTTATGCAGGATGGGGCGGTGGTCAGCTGGATGCCGAAATCGCCGCCAATGCGTGGCTTACCCTGCCCGCGTCACATGAACTTGTGTTTGACTGCGACGCCGACGATATATGGGATGAAACCTATGCAGCACTTGGCATAAATCCCGCACATTATAATGATATAGCGGGCAACGCCTGATAGCCGTGATACATGCACAATGCTAGGCTGATAGCGCGGCACCAAGCTGGCTGTTTGACATGATATTATCACTTGGCCCCACCAATGCCACAGCCGGATCACCTGCCGCGATCAAGCTGGCGGCTACCTGACTAACTGCTTTTGGTGTAATCGCGTCAATGGCATCAAGCAGATCGGTATCATCCTGCGGGGCACCAAACAACGTAATCTGACGCGCAAGTGCATCACCACAGGCCGCTACGGATTCACGACTCATCAGTAAATTGGCGCGAATTTGGGCTTTGGCGCGGGCAACCTCATCATCAGTTACGGTAGTTGCAATAGCGGCCAGTTCACCTGCCGAGACACGAAGCATTTCGTCAACCTTATCGGCGGATGTGCCTGCATAAACGCCAAATACACCACAATCCGAATAAAGCGTTGGAAATGAAAAGATCGAATAGCATAAGCCACGTTTTTCACGCACCTGTTGGAACAGGCGCGATGACATGCCCCCTCCATAAAGTGTTGAAAGTGCCATCAAGGCAAACCGGTCTGGCGTGGTCGCTGATGGGGCTGGCAATCCAAAAATGACATGAGCCTGTTCAAGATCACGAGTAAGAAGATGACGCCCAGCCTGCCATGAAGGGCTGTTACGCTTGGCATGTTCAGCAGTTTTGATACCCCCTATCGCATCGGTTATACGGGTAACAAGATCATCATGTTCAATTTTACCTGCCGCACATACCAGCATCTGTTCAGCACCATAATGCCGCTGCATAAAACCAGCCAGATCGCGCTGGCTGAAAGCCGAGACACTATCAACGGTTCCCAATATAGGACGGCCAAGGGTATGACCACCATGCGTCGCTTCGGCAAACAGATCGAAAACCATATCGTCAGGCGTATCAACCGACTGGCCTATTTCCTGAATGATAACGCCGCGTTCACGTTCGATTTCATCTTCGGGCAAGGTCGAACAGGTCAGAATATCAACCAAAATATCGATGCCAAGATCAAGATGTTCAGGCAATATTCGAATGTAATAGGCCGTTTCTTCACGGCTGGTATGGGCATTCATGAAGCCACCAACATCTTCGACTTCGGTTGCAATCGCCAAAGCATCACGGTTGCTTGTGCCTTTAAACGCCATATGTTCGAGCATATGGGCTATGCCCTGTTCGTTTTGCCGCTCGTCGCGCGCGCCAGCCTGCACCCAAATACCAATCGAGATGGTTTGACTATGCGGCATAGCTCGCGTCGCAACACCCAGCCCATTGGCAAGTCTGGTCAGCCTTGCGGCACTCATATGCTTCGCTTTTCCTGTAAAACCAGTGCTTTTACAGCGTCTGGTGTCGCGTTGGCAAATAGCTGTTTTTCAGACCGTGACATCAGATCCGACAAATGCGCAGGTAATGCAGGTATTTCGCCTGTTGCCGAGGCGACAGCATCCTGAAACTTTGCTGGATGCGCACAAGCCAAAGATATGATCGGCACACCCGCCGGAATAGTGCCATCAGCCAGCGCCATGCGCGCCGCGCCAACACCAACCGCACTATGTGGGTCTAGCACCATATGGTCGTTCGTCGCGCTTTGACGTATTTCAGCAAGCGTTGCCGCATCATCGAGCCGATAACCAGCAAACATATTATGCGCCTTTTCCAGTACCGATGCGGCTACATCAAAACGTCCGGTCTTGGCAAATGTAGCCATAGCCGTATTCACCGCAGTGCCATCACGCCCAAGCAATTCAAACAGTAACCGTTCAAAATTGCTTGAAACCTGAATATCCATTGATGGGCTATGTGATGGGGCAACAGCTTCACGCTGCATCGTTCCACTCTCAAAAAAGCGGGTCAGAATATCATTCTGGTTCGACGCCACGATCAATCGTTCAATCGGCAAGCCCATCTGGGCGGCAACATAACCTGCAAACACATTACCAAAATTACCTGTCGGCACCGAAAAAGCGACCTTTCTATCCGGCGCGCCAAGCGCAAGTGCTGATGAAAAATAATATACAATCTGGGGCATTAAACGCGCCCAGTTTATTGAATTAACCGCCGAAAGATTTACCGCGTCGCGGAAATCATGTTCGTTGAACAGTGTTTTGACAATATCCTGACAGGCATCAAAATCGCTAGGTACCGCAACCGCATGCACGCCTGGCGCATCAACCGATGTCATCTGGCGTTGCTGAACAGGTGAAACGCGGCCTTCGGGAAATAGAATGAATACGTCAACCGCATCACGCCCCTGAAAAGCCTCTAACGCCGCCGAACCTGTATCGCCGCTTGTTGCCCCCAAAATAACTGCCTGTCTGCCATGCGCTTGCAATGCACGGTCAAAGGCACGTGCCAGAAATTGCATCGCATAATCTTTAAAAGCAATCGTCGGACCGTGAAACAATTCCAATACATGAATATCGTCATTCAGCTTTACCAAAGGGGCAATCGACGGATCGTCAAACCCAGAATAAGCATCACGTGCCATATCGGTGAGTTCAGCTTGATCAATCTCACCTTCACAAAAAGGTGCCATGATCCGACCTGCAAGCTCGACATAGGAAAGTCCCTGCATCGCCCGGATTTCATCGATAGAGAAGCGTGGCCATGCAGTTGGCAAATAGAGACCGCCATCGCGCGCAAGTCCGCTTAGAAGCGCATCTTCAAACCCTAATGGTCCGTCATTCCCGCGGGTGCTGATATATTGCATTATGCCTCTCCGTCATCTTGCTTTGCAGAAGCGTTTAAGAATGTCAGACGGCCAGCCTGATGATGAAACGCCAAATAAACCGCCAGCAAACCAAGGGCAATGCCATACCATGTCATAGCATAACTAAGATGTGCATTGCGCAAATTCAGTTCAGTTTTGGCAGCTATCGGCAAAGTTACAACATCACTGGTGCGCAAACTATCGGCATAAAAGGCAGTAATGCCATTATCAGCCAAATCCAGATGCGTTATCATCTGGGCTGGATTCATAGTAAACCAAAACCCGTTGTCAGGTTCGTTTTCAGGGACGAAATACCCCTTTTTGCCAGGCATTCGTAAAATCGCATCAACCGTCACCTCACCTGATACAAGTGAAAATGCTCTTTTCGTTGGATCGCGGTAATCTTCGGATACCCAGCCCCGATTGATCATAATGATACGACCATCGATCAATGTCATGGGGGAGACGACATGAAAGCCTGCATTACCTTCATAGGTCTTGCCCGTCATATATAGTTCTTTGTCATGGGCAAAAATGCCTGTGAGAGCTAAACGCCGGAATTCATAATCGTCGGTCAGCGCATCAACGCTAGGCGGTGCAATGGCGGCGGCAAGTGAACGTGCCTCGAAACTGTTAATCAGATCAGTTTTCCATTGCAGACGTTGAAGCTGCCACGTACCAAGCATCAGCAAAACGGCAAAAGCCGGAATTGCAACAACACTAAGCCAAAGAAAGGGCCGGAATTTAATCATATAAATCTGTTACCACTTATGCGTTTTGTATCTGCCCGACTATAAAGGCCGCTTTCCCCAAGCCGTGCAATAAAAAAGGAGCGCTATAGATTAAGCGCTCCTGTTAATTTTTCAAGAAACGAAGATTACCCGCCCCACCAATAGATAGCGGCAAACAGGAACAACCATACGACGTCAACAAAATGCCAATACCATGCGGCAGCTTCAAAACCGAAATGATGCTCTTGCGTAAAATGTCCTTTGAGACCTCTAAATAAACACACGGTTAAAAATATTGTACCAACAAGAACATGAAAACCATGAAAACCTGTTGCCATGTAAAAAGTTGAAGCATATATCCCATCAGTAAATGCAAATGTAGCATGTTGGTACTCATAAGCTTGAACAGCAGTAAAAATAGCTCCCAAAATAA
>JABJBD010000241.1 GCA_018668795.1 Candidatus Puniceispirillum sp.
AATCCCATAGGCCTGTTTGGCCTTTTCAGCGCGCCCCGAACGCCCTGTTGGGGTAACCAGCGGGTTATTCGCATCAGCGCTTTGTTCGACCAGAAAAAATTCCAGCTCAGGTGCAATAACCGGTTTTAGACCTGCCTTGTCAAACAGGTTCATCACATTCTTGAGCACCGCACGCGGCGCAAAGGCGACCTCATCTCCATCGGTATTAGCAGCATCATGAATCACCTGCGCTGTTGGCTCACTATACCATGGCACAAGCCGACAGGTTGATTGATCTGGGATCAGAATGACATCGCTACCAATTTCATTGAGAACTTCGCTATCGTGATATTCACCTGTCACTGACTGCCCAAATACATATTCAGGCAAGCGCAACCCACCCGTTTCCAGAGCCGAAACAAATTTCTGAACAGGCAGAATTTTACCCCGCGGAATACCAGAAATATCACTTACCAGACATTCTACTTCGGTGATTGACTGTTCTTTCAGCCATTTTTTCATGTCAAAACTCATAAGATCTCCTGCGATCTAATTTTGTCTGCCGCATATCATTTCAAATTGTGCTTGATCAGCTGATTCCCAGATCTTCAGCGGTTTTGTCCAATGCAAGGGTGGCGATATTGACCATCTTGTCAATATCCTGTGTGGTAAAAGTCAGTGGCGGTGACATAATCATGCCATCACGCACAGCCCGCATCATCATCCCATGCGCAATCGCATGATCACGGCACAGCGCACCAGCCTTGCCAACCTCTTCAAACATCGTCGGACCGTCTTTGCTTTTGACTAGCTCGATTGCACCAAGCAGCCCATAAGAACGCACCTCGCCCACAATCGGATGATCGGCAAGCCGTGCCAAAGCAGACGCTAGATAAGGCCCCGTTTCATCACGAACACGCGGTACCAGACCCAGCTCTTCAATAAGATCAAGATTGGCAAGCGCCACCGCCGATGCCACCGGATGCCCCGAATAGGTAAAGCCATGATAGAATTCACCACCATCGGCGATCAGTCGTGACGCGACACGATCACCAACCATAACCGCCGACATTGGCACATAACCCGACGTCAGGCCTTTGGCCAGCGTCATCATATCGGGTACAAGACCCATGGCCTGACTGGCAAACCAATGACCTGTCCGCCCAAAGCCGGTAATGACCTCATCCACGATAAACAGAATATCATGCCGCTTACAGATAGCCTGAATATGATCAAAATAACCTGCAGGCGGAATAATCACACCACCCGCGCCCTGAATGGGTTCGGCAATAAAGGCCGCAACATTCTCCGCACCGACTTCGACAATCTTGTCTTCTAGCAAGGATGCCGAATGGGCGGCAAATTCAGCCTCGTTACTATTACCCTGATATAAAAAGGCATAGGGCGGGCGAATATGTTCAAAATCGGGTTGATCGGCGGCCTGACGGTGCATATCCACCATGCCGCCCATACTTGCGGCCATGATCGTGCTGCCATGATAACCATAGGTGCGCCCAATGATCTTGCGCTTTGCAGGCATGCCCTCCAGCGCCCAGAAATGCCGCACCATACGAATGATCGTATCATTCGCCTCAGACCCCGAATTTGCATAAAACACATTATTCAAGCCAGCTGGCGTAATCTCGGCAAGTCGTTTTGACAAGGCCGCAACTGGCTGGTTTGTCGTCTTAAAAAAATTATTATAATAGGGAAGTTTACGCATTTGTTCGGTTGCCGCATCAACTAGGCTTTGCTGACCATAACCAACATTCACACACCATAGGCCTGCCATCGCATCAAAAATGCGGTTGCCATCGCTATCATATATATAATGGCCATCGGCATGGGTGATAACGCGCGCGCCATGTTCGCGAATTTCGGCATAATCGGTAAATGGTGCAAGATGGTGCGCCGCATCCATCTGCTGCCACATGCCGGAAGTCAAATTATCCTGTTTCATCAGTCACCTGAATTCATGTTATAGATGTCACATAATCTCTCACCAGGTACTGACACAATACGACTTGGAGACTTGCTTTCACCTTAGTACCCGGATTACGTTAGAATAACATTACGCTGGATAAAATTCATAAGCAATCATAAGAGCTTAACAAATTTCACAAGGTCCTATCCTACATGACCGTACTTGACTCGATCTATGCAGATGAAATTGGGACGCGCAACGTCAATCCGCGGCTAGATACGGATCTAACGTGCGACATTGCCATTATTGGTGGTGGTTTGACCGGTATTTCGACAGCATTGACATTAGCCGAACGCGGCTATGATGTTGCATTATTTGAAGCTCAGGAACTGGGAACTGGCGGTTCAGGGCGAAATGGTGGCCATGTATGTCAGGGTTGGCCAAATGATTTTCATCATATCAGCCGCCAACTATCATCAAGCGATGCCGATCTTGCATGGAACGCGGGGATGGGCGCAGTTGATCTGCTGAAACGGAATGTTGCAAAATACAAAATTGATTGCGATTTACGTTTCGGTTATCTGCACGCGGCCTTGCATAAAGGGCAAATGCGCGATCTGGACATCATGCAAAATGAATGGGAAGCGCGCGGTTATAATCATTTTACCCGCCTTGATAGCCCTGCTTCGCTTGCAAAGCATATCGGTTCGAACGCCTATGTTGGTGCCTTGCATGACAGCGGTTGTGGTCATATCCAGCCGTTGAAATATCTGCTTGGGCTGGCCATTGCGGCACAGGTGGCTGGCGTGCGCATATTTGAAAACACACCCATCACCAGCATTGTTACAAAGCCAAAAAAATCCCTCACTACAGATGATGGCAAGACCATCCTGCCTAACATAATTGTCCTGTGCGGCAATGCCTATCTTGGCGATCTGGCACCGTCACCGATGCGCCATAGGCTGGCACATGTGACCTCATCAATTCTGGCAACCAAGCCGTTATCCGACAATATGATAAAGGCACTGTTACCCACTGGCGTAGCCGTTGCCGATTGTAATGCCGCGCTTAATTATTACCGGATTGATGCGAATGGCCGCATGATCTTTGGCGGGCGCGCCAGCTATACCAATGTGCAGATTGGCAATTTAGAGCATGATCTGCGTCGCCGTATGGAAGCTGTTTTCCCAATGCTATCTGGTGTTGATCTTGACCGGATATGGTCAGGCAAGATCGGCATTACGGTGAACCGCATTCCGCATTTTGGCCGCACCAATGACGATGTCTATTTTGTACAGGGCTTTTCGGGGCATGGTGTTGCCCTGACTGGACAGGCAGGTCATATCATTGCCGATGCCATCAGCGGCAATGGCGCTGTTTTTGACGTGATGACGCAACTCAGGCATCTGCCATTTCCCGGCGGCATATTGCGGACACCGGCGCTGGCGCTTGGCATGGCTTGGTACAAATTACGTGACCGTCTGAAACTTTAAAACGCTCCAGATTGAGCAATATTCTTGCTCTTAAAATACATTTTACAGTCGCCCAACCGGATGTGTTTGCGCACCTTGCTTTTTGGCCAAAACCGCAAGCCAGTTATAGGCCATTGTTGCTGCCGCAATCGCTGTTATTTCGGCATGATCATAGGCAGGCGCAACTTCGACCAGATCCATACCTACAAGATTAAGCGATTCAAGACCACGGATGAATTCCATCCCCTGCCAGCTGGCCAGCCCCCCCGAAACGGGCGTACCTGTTCCTGGCGCAAAAGCAGGGTCAAGCCCGTCAATATCAAAAGACAGATAGACTGGATTATGACCAGCGCGTTCTTTCACAATCTCAATCGCGGCATCAATGCCATTGCGATGAATCCATGGGCTGGTCAGAATGTCAAAACCACAATCGCTGTCATTATAGGTACGTAAGCCAACCTGCGTTGATGTGCTGGCATCAACGATACCTTCATTCACAGCGCGGTCAAACATGGTGCCATGATCAAAGCGGACACCGTCATCCGGCCATGTATCACAATGCGCATCAAATTGTACCAGCGTGATGGGGCCATGAATCTTGGCATGTGCCTTTAATAACGGATAGGCAACCGAATGATCGCCACCAAGGCTGAGCATCTTGGCACCTGATGCCAGAATATGATCGGCATGCGCTTCGATTGTATCAAAGATCGTCAGGGGCATATGCGGATCAAGGTAACAATCTCCATAATCAATCACCGACAATGTCTCGAACGGATCAAAGCCATATGGGAAATGCTTTAGCTCGGATAGCTGTGCGCCGCCTGCCCGTATCGCGCGCGGGCCAAGCCGACATCCCGAACGATAGGTAACAGCGTTATCATAGGGGATGCCGCTAACAACAACATCTACACCGTTCAATGACCGGCTGTATTTACGCCGTAAAAAGCTGAGCGCACCAGCATAGGTCATTTCCGTCCACATTTCGGTTTCGTTGGTAACGCGAAACGCCTGATCACCTTTTTCATCACTCATAGTCTGCTCCTGTAAATCCATTCATCGGCCTGGCCAAACGCATCCTTATTCCGTTTTATTGGCAAGCCGTCGATGCATAATGATACTGGCACTAATCACGCTGATGGCAACAACAGCAATCATCATTGTTGCAAGTGCGTTAATTTCAGGTGTCACACCAAGGCGCACTTTGGCAAACACAACAATCGGCAAGGTCGAGCTTCCGGGACCACTTACAAAACTGGCAATCACCAGATCATCAAAACTAAGGGTAAAAGCCAAAAGCCATGCCGCGATCACCGCTGGCGCAATGATCGGCAAGGTAATCGATAAAAAGATAAAAGGCTGACGTGCGCCCAGATCACAGGCGGCATCTTCAAGCGCCTGGTCAAAATCGCGCAACCGCGCCTGAATAACAACCGCGGCAAAACACATGCCAAAGGTGGCATGGGCAATAATGATCGTGTCGATCCCACGTCCTGATGGCCAGCCAAACATCGCCTCCATTGCAATAAACAACAACAGCATCGACAGACCAGTCACAACTTCGGGCATAACCAAAGGCGCACTTGCCAGCGCACTTAACCCTAAACGAAAGCGAAAATTGCCAAACCGGACAAATGCAATGGCAATCAAAATACCGAAAATAGTCGATATATTTGCAGCCCAGAAAGCGACCCAGAGCGACTTACCAAAGGCAGATAGCAACTGGTCATTATGTAGCAGGCTGGCATACCATTTGGTTGAAAAGCCTGCCCAGACTGACACCAACTTACCAGCATTAAAGCTATAGGCGATCATCACCGTTATGGGCAGATATAACAGCCCAAAACCAAGCACACCCATTGTCAATGATAGCCATCCAATGCCTTGTTTCATGACGATGCGTCCCCCAGCTTATGCGCTTCGGCTTCATCCTGACGGCCATCCTGATAACGCGCATAGATAATCGGCACAGTCAGAATGGCAATCAGAAGCATGGCAAGCGATGCTGCCACAGGCCAATCACGATTGCGGAAAAACTCGGTCCACAGAACTTTGCCGATCATCAGCTGATCGGGGCCACCCAGCAAAGCGGGCACAACAAATTCACCAACAGCAGGAATAAATACCAACAGACTACCCGCGATAATACCTGGCACGGTCAAAGGCAAAATGACTGTGGCAAAGATATGAAACCGCGATCCACCAAGATCGGCTGCCGCTTCGATCAAGTCACCATCCAGCCTTACCATCGTTGCGTAAAGTGGCAAAATCATCAGTGGCAAATAGGTCAATACCATGCCCATATAGATCGAAAAATCAGTCTGCATCATGCCAATCGGCTGATCAATCAGCCCAATATACATAAGCACACTATTGATAAATCCGTTGGGGTTCAAAAGGCCAATCAGCGCATAAAGCCGCAACAGGCTTGAGGTCCAGAATGGTAACATCACCAAAACCAGCAATATTGTCCGCATACGTGCGCTTGACCGCGCAATCCACCACGCCATCGGATAGGCAAACAGCAGACATACCAGCGTCGCAAAAAAGGCCAGCCGCACCGAATTCGCTGCTGGCCCCAGATAATCCTGCCAATATTCAAATAGCAAAGCGTAATTTTCGAGATTGAAATTCGTGAAAAAAGCACCATCCTCAAAACCCCATAAAGGGGCATAGGGGGGTACGCTACGGCGGGCTGTGGTAAAGGAAACCTGAACAGTTTCGACCAAAGGCATCAGG
>JABJBD010000116.1 GCA_018668795.1 Candidatus Puniceispirillum sp.
AATCTGCATCCGCTGATTCTTTTTGATGCGAATGAACCTGGCGAGCTTGAGCGTGCAGAAAATTTTGGTGGTGATATTCTGCGTGCCTGTGTCGAAATGGGTGGTGTTTTGACAGGTGAGCATGGTGTTGGCATTGAAAAGCGCGACCTGATGGGCATTCAGTTCACCGAAGATGATATGAAGCAACAACAACGGCTAAAATGTGCTTTTGACGCTGATCACTTGCTTAATCCTGGCAAAGTGTTTCCACATCTTCATCGCTGTGCTGAACTTGGCAGACTTCATGTGCATAAAGGCAAGATGCCACATGCCGACCTGCCAAGATTTTAGAGGCTATTATAGGCGTCATAGTATTTTTGACCGTCACTTCAAAAGTAAGCGAGACAAAGTTTCATGGCTAGTTCATTAGCATCTTTTACGGCACATAATCTGGCCGATGTGCGCGACATTATTAGCGCGGCGATCGCGGATAATACGCGCCTTGATGTGTGCGCAACAGGCACCAAAAAAGCGTTGGGGCATGCAGGTGATTTTGACGCCGTGCTGGATGTTACTAAGATGGCTGGTGTCATTGATTATCAACCAGAAGAACTGATTCTAACATTGCGCGCCGGAACGCCATTGGCCGATGTTGAAACTTTGCTTACAAATGCAAACCAGATGCTGGCTTTTGATCCTCCAGATTTTGGCAAACTTCTTGGAGGCGGTGATGCAGGCACGATAGGTGGTGTCATGGTCGCCAACCTGTCAGGTCCACGGCGGCTGACAGTAGGGGCGGCGCGTGATTTCATGCTGGGTTTTGAAGCCGTGTCAGGGCGCGGCGAATTATTCAAATCAGGCGGCAAGGTCGTCAAGAATGTGACTGGTTATGATCTGTCAAAGCTGATTTGTGGCTCATTCGGCACGTTAGCGGTGGTTGACGAAATAACGCTGAAAACCCTGCCACGCCCAGAAACCAGCCTTTCGCTTTTATTCCCAGCCGATGATATGGCACAAGCAACAAGCATGATTGCCGATATCTTTGCAACTCCGCATGAACCGGGGTCGGCAGCCATTCTGCCACATAACATTGCCAAAGACGCGCGTATCGACATGAACGCGCCAATGATAATTGTTGTCCGGCTTGAAGGTATTGCGGTATCGGTCAATGACCGTGCAATGCATCTGTTGAATGCCAATGCAACTGGCGAAAAGCTGGATCATGGCAAATCGAAAAAACTGTGGCAGAAAATTCGTGATGTTGACCTTTTGGCTGGCATGCCAGCCGATGTCTGGAAAATATCATGCCCCCCTTCGATAGCCGCAGGGTTTCTGGATAAATTGCGCCAACAAGTTGCATTTGATTTCTATTCTGATTGGGCTGGTGGGCTTATCTGGCTATCGGGGGTATCAGATAAAAATTTTGGCGGTGCTGTTCGTTCGGCTTTGGGGCAAGACGGCTTTGCAATGTTGATGCGTGATGTGGGGGATAGCAAAGCCCATGTGTCACCATTTCAGCCATTGGCAACATCAATGTTTGAGCTTCATAAACGTGTAAAAGCTGCTTTTGATCCAAAATCCGTGTTGAATTTTGGCCGCATGCATGATGGCATTTAAGGAAGGTTACTGTCTTGCAAACACATTTTTCGCCTGAACAGCTTAGCGATCCAAAAATCAAGGACGCCAACGACATTTTGCGCAAATGTGTGCATTGCGGCTTTTGCACGGCGACATGCCCGACTTTTGTAGAGACAGGTGACGAGCGCGATAGTCCGCGTGGGCGTATCTGGCTGATGCGTGAATTATTGGAATCGCCACAAACGGTATCTGAAGATACGCGCTATCATCTTGATCGTTGTCTTGGATGCCAGTCTTGTATGACAACATGCCCATCTGGTGTTGACTATATTCATCTGCTTGAAATTGGGCGTGAAAAAATGGATTTGGTCGCCCCACGTGGCCTTGGCGATAAATTGATGCGCAGAATGCTTGGCATGGTTATTCCCTATGCGGGTCGGTTTCACATGATGATGCGTTTCGCTAGTTTGGGACGTCTTTTTGCGCCATTTCTGCCACGTCAGCTTCAGGCGGCGTTGAATAAATTACCGCAAACGCTGCCAGAACTAGACATGATTGGATCACAAAATAAGATTTTTTCAGCGCATAAAAGCCAGCCGATTATGCGTGTTGTGCTGTTGGCAGGATGTGCACAACGGGCGCTGGATCCGGCCATTAACCAAAGCACAATCCGAGTTTTGAACCAGCTTGGTGTTGAGGTGGTTGTGCGTGCCGAAGCGCATTGCTGTGGCGCCCTGACGCAACATATTGGTGAAACCGACTTTGCGCATAAAACCATCCGTTTGGCGATCGATGCTTGGTACGAAGAAATTAATGACCAAGGTGTAGATGCTATTATTGCTAATGCGTCTGGTTGTGGAACGATGGTTAAGGATTATGGGCATGTCATGGCTGATGATCCTGCTTATGCGGCCAAGGCAAGGCATGTATCTGCGCTGTGCAAGGATATTTCGGAAATTATAAATGACATTGGCATTGATGACATAATCACGCCTATCAAAGATGGCGCGAGGCCTGTCATTGCCTATCATTCAGCCTGTTCACTACAGCATGGGCAAAAAATACATGATCTGCCCCAAAACCTTTTACGGCAAGCTGGCTTTGACGTACGTCAACCGGTAAATGGCCATCTATGTTGTGGATCTGCTGGTGTGTATAATATTTTACAACCAGATATGGCAGACAGTTTGAAAGCGCGTAAAAAAGACAGTCTGGTCAATACGGGCGCAGATTATGTGGCAGCCGGAAATATTGGCTGTATTGCCCAGCTTGATGATACCGCATTGCCTGTGCGCCATACAGTCCAGTTTATCGATTGGGCAAGCGGTGGGCCAAAGCCCTGAATTAGCAGATTAACCAATGTCGAAAAAATCGTTGCCTTTATCATCTGTGATGATGAAAGCTGGGAAGTTTTCGACCTCAATCCGCCATATGGCTTCCATGCCCAGTTCGGGATATTCAAGAACCTCGACCTTTTTGATCGATTCAATAGCCAATTTGGCCGCAGCACCACCAATGGAGCCTAGGTAAAAGCCACCGTATTTTTTACAGGACTCGCGGACTTGGCGCGAACGGTTGCCTTTCGCAAGCATGACCATAGAGCCGCCTGCTTTCTGGAAAGTTTCGACATAGGAATCCATGCGTCCAGCTGTCGTGGGGCCGAATGATCCGGATGGCATGCCTTCTGGCGTTTTGGCAGGGCCAGCATAATAAACAGGATGATTTTTGATATAGTCCGGTAATGCGCCATCTTCGTTTAAACGCTCAAGTAATTTTGCATGGGCAATATCACGCGCGACGATAAGGGGACCAGTGAGGGATAGGCGTGTTTCAACCGGATGCTTGGTCAAGCTTGCTAGGATATCTGCCATTGGCTGGTTCAGATCAATGTTGACGACATGTGTTGCTGTATCGGTCTCGACCTCTGGCAAGAACTTTGCTGGATCACGTTCAAGTTTTTCAATAAACAGGCCATCTGCATTGATCTTGGCTAGCGCCTGACGATCAGCCGAGCAGGAAACGCCAATGCCAATCGGGCAGGACGCGCCATGACGCGGTAGTCGAATGACACGGACATCATGACAGTAATATTTGCCGCCGAATTGTGCGCCAATGCCAAGCTCACGTGTGATCTTCAGAATTTCAGCTTCCCATTCTTTGTCACGCCAGGCATGCCCTAGATCATTACCTGTTGAGGGCAAAGAATCCAAAGAGCGGATCGACGCCATTTTGACTGTTTTCATTGTCATTTCGGCTGACGTGCCACCGATGACGATCGCCAGATGATAGGGGGGGCAGGCAGATGTGCCCAATTCCAGTATCGCTGTGCGGATAAACTCGCGCAAACTGTCCGGGTTTAAAACAGCCTTGGTTTTCTGGTGCAAAAAGGTTTTGTTTGCTGAACCACCCCCTTTTTGGATAAAGGCGAATTTATATTCCAGTCCCTTGCTGGCACTAATATCAATTTGCGCTGGCAGATTCGTTGCGGTGTTGCTTTCTTCAAACATACTGTGTGCAGTTAGTTGTGAATAACGTAAATTACTAGTCTGATATGTGTTGTAGATGCCGCGAGAAAGCGCTTCGCCATCATCACCATCGACCAGAACATGATCACCACGATAACCGCTGACAATGGCTGTGCCGGTGTCCTGACACATGGGTAAAAGACCATCCGCCGCCACAACTGCGTTTTTCAACATCTCCAGGGCAACAAAACGATCATTATGACTGGCTTCGGGGTCTTCCAGAATAACGGCAAGCTGCCCAAGATGGCTACTGCGCAATAAATGCGAAATATCACGCATAGCATGTTCGGCCAAAAGGGTTAACGCCGCCGGATCAACGCGCAAGAATGTTTCACCATCAAGCTCAACAAGTTTTACATATTTGCTGGAAATACATTCATATTCGGTGTCATCAGCGCCAACCGGAAACATCGGGCTATAAGCAAAATCAGCCATTATCTTCATCCTGAATGATAAACAATTACACTCGTGTTAAGCTAACAATTAGAAGCAATCAAAAACAGTTAGTTATTTACGTTGGGCGGTTTCTGAATGTATCTAGTGAAACCACATCAGCCGTAGTCTCTTCATTGCCACCATCCTTGGTGCCTGATGATGTTTCATCATCTCCAAGATCATCATTATCTTCGTCAAGCGCACCAAACTGGAGACCAAAACCAACCGACGGATCATTAAAACCCGTAACCGATGCAAAGGGAACGATCATTGGCGATGGTTTTCCCCCAAAAAACAAGGTGACGGAAAAACTGTCATCATCAACTTCAAGATCGGCATATTGATGCTGGAGAACAATGGTCATGTTGTCAGGGTGCTTGAGCTTCAAATCATCAGCCAGCTCGACGCCCGGATAATCAGTTTTAAAGCTGATATAGAAATGCGTGTCGCCTGGTAGGCCAGCTTTTTGCGCAATAAGCAAAGAGCCACGAACGACCGAGCGCAATGCGTCTTCAACCAGAAGCTCGTAATTTAGCCCAACATGCTGGCCGTCATCATTTTCCATAAGTGGCGCCTTTTCTAATTGTTCAGGCTATAATAAGTCGAGCCAGCTTTGCGATCTACTCTAAAATAAGCGGAACGCTTCTGTTGCCAGGTGCGCCCCAAACCCCGCCAGACTGAGCTCAATCAATCTGGACTTAAGATCGGTTACTCCCGCTGCCTTTAGGCTGCGATTGCTACCGGAGCAGTGTTGTCATTTGCAACTACTACATGGCCCGATAACGGTGGGTACCATACCGAACGAAAATACTGCCTTTACTACATGCGTCGATCCTATTTCGCCCCCATGCTATCAGCTCCTGATTGACCCAATTTTATAAAACTAAAGGGGTGAGCTGATATGGTGGAGGCGCCGGGTACCGCCCCCGGGTCCGCTCTGCTTATTACACAGCACGTTTATCGCCATAGCTGGAAAACCAGCACCCTTAATATAGGGCTAATAGTCACGCAATGGAAGCTTAGTTTTGCTATAGTATGTTATTGCCTATAAAGCGCTTGCCCCTTGTTGGGTGTACATGGCATTTTATCAAGCAATCCGCTATGCCTTCTGCGCCACATTCAAGGGATGACTATTGATGCAACAATATCTTGACCTACTTGCTCGTGTTATGGACGAAGGTATTGATCGTGATGACCGAACAGGGACAGGAACAAGAGCTGTTTTTGGGCATCAGATGCGGTTTGATTTAGCCGATGGTTTTCCGGCCATGACAACCAAAAAGCTACATCTCAAGTCAATCATCCACGAATTGCTATGGTTCATAAGCGGTGACACCAATATTCGCTATTTACAGGAAAATGGCGTTTCGATCTGGAATGAATGGGCGGATGAGAAAGGTGATCTGGGTCCGGTTTATGGCCAGCAATGGCGACGCTGGAAAACGCCTGATGGTGGTGAAATTGATCAGCTTGCCGAGTTGATCCGGATGATTCGCGACACCCCAACATCGCGTCGTCTTATTCTGTCAGCTTGGAATCCAGCAGATATTCCGAATATGGCACTCCCGCCATGCCACTGCCTGTTTCAGTTTCAGGTCGCTGATGGTCGCCTATCTTGCCAGCTATATCAGCGCAGTGCGGATATTTTTCTTGGCGTGCCGTTCAATATTGCGTCCTATGCTTTGCTGACACATATGATTGCGGTGATCTGCGATCTTGAGGCTGGTACATTTGTCCATACGTTGGGCGATGCACATATCTACGCAAACCATTTTGATCAGGCGCGCCTGCAACTTTCACGAACTCCGGATGTGCTGCCAAGGCTTCTCATTCATAATCGGCCAGAAGATATTGATGGCTTTACGTTTGATGATTTTGAAATTGTCGATTATCACGCGCAGGCGCATATTCCCGCGCCTATTGCTGTTTAGGAGATATAATGACTGAAACGAACGGTCTGGCTATCCAGATGACAGCTGTTGTGGCGATGGCAAAAAACAGAATCATCGGTGATGGGGCTGGTTTGCTATGGCATCTGCGCGATGATCTGAAACGCGTCAAGGCGCTGACTATGGGGTGCCCGTTGATTATGGGACGCAAAACGTGGGATTCTATTGGCCGGCCTTTGCCCGGGCGGGCAAGTATCGTGATGACACGTGATCCAAGCTGGACTGCCGAAGGGGCGCATACTGTTGCTGATATGCCTGCTGCTATCGCGGCCTCAATCGACTGGATCAACGCCACTGAAGCGGCGAAGCCCAACATCATTCTATTTGGTGGCGGTGAGATTTATCAACAAGGGTTGGAGTATTGTAATCGGATTGAAATGACGATTGTTGATCTTTTGCCAGATGGCGGCGCAAGCCCAGCCTATTTTCCCGACATTAATCCAGCTGACTGGCACAATGTTATTGAGGCAGATATAGCTGTCAGCGATGACGCGCCCGCGTTTCGGTATGAAACGTTAACGCGGCTGGCAACACCCCGCGAATTGATCGCCTAGTCAGCCAGACAATAGCTATTCAAAAACGATATTAGGGGCGGCGGCCTTGCCGATGTCCAATGCGTCCAGCACACCATTGGCAATTTTGCGATAATGATCAGCATGCGGACTATCTGGCGCGCTAACGACGATTGGTTTGCCAGCATCCGAGGTTTCGCGAATATCCATCTCTAGCGGCACTTCACCAAGGAATGGCACGCCCAGCTTTTTGGCTTCGGCGGCTGCACCGCCATTACCAAAGATATTGTGTCGTCCCCCACAGTCCGGACATGTAAAGAAGCTCATATTTTCCACAATGCCTAAAAGTGGCACATTTACCTTTTTAAACATATTCAATCCCTTGCGCGCATCAATTAAAGCAAGGTCTTGAGGCGTTGACACGATAACGGCACCAGCCAGTGATGCGCGTTGTGACAGTGAAAGCTGGGCATCGCCAGTACCAGGTGGCATATCAATTACCAGAATATCCAGACCATGCCATGACACGTCACGAAGCATTTGTTCTAGCGCGCTCATAACCATGGGACCACGCCAAATTGTTGGGGTTTCTTCGGCCACAAGATAGCCGATAGACATAGTCTGCAAGCCCCACACCTCAATCGGCTTGATTTTCTTGCCGTCACTTTCAGGCTTTCGGTTTTCACCAATCAAGCGCGGTAGTGACGGGCCATAGATATCGGCATCAAGAATACCAACCTTTTTGCCAGTTTCGGCCAATGCCAATGCTAAATTTATGGCTGTGGTAGATTTGCCAACACCGCCTTTACCTGAGGCAACAGCAATGACATGCGTTGCAGGTTGAAGTGTACCATGATCGCCTTGTGGCGCGTTTTGAGGCGGGGTCTGCGGTGCTGATCCTGCCTGATGTGCGGTCAATAAAGCGGTGGCAGATAAAACGCCATCAAGCGCTAACACGGCCTTTTCGGCAGCTCGTTTCAACGGCTCGGCAGTGTCTTTATCTTTAGGGTCAATTTCAATTGAAAACCCAACATGACCATCTTTGATGACGATGCCAGAAACCGCGCCGGCGGTAACAATGTCAGTGTCGGCGCCCGATGCCGTTACAGTGGCCAGCGCTTCACGAATTTTTATGTCATTCAATTCATTTGTCATGCTTGAAATAAACCGTTCCGATACAAATATGTTGTCTATTGAATGGTGACATAAGCCTTTGTTCAGCTATTTACAAGGCAAACAGGGCATATGCTACCGAGCTGACCATAGTTTATTAGGCATTAGTGCCTGATTAGCTTATAGTTGGCGTGAATTTTTGAAACGGAGCACAAATATTATGCCATGGAATAATCAAGGCAATGATGGCGGCGGACCTTGGGGACAAGGCGGCGGCAATGGTGGAAATAACGGCGGCAGTGGACCTTGGGGACAAGGTGGAAGTGGCGGCGGAAAACCCCCGCAAGACATTGATGAACTTGTTCAGCAGGGTCGTGACGCTTTACGCCGTATTATCCCGGGGGGCGGCAAATCTTCTGGACGCTCATTTATTCTTCTTCTTATCATTTTTGCTGGCATTTGGGCGGCTACCGGTTTTTACCGTGTTAACCCGCAACAGCAAGGTGTGGTTTTACGTTTTGGTGAATGGGTTCGTACCACTGCCCCAGGATTGCATTATCACATACCGTTTCCGGTTGAAACTGTTCTGACCCCCGAGGTCACCCGTGATAACCGTATCGAGGTTGGTTACCGCGATGTTGGCGGCAGCAGTTCGTCGCGTCGGGATATTGCCGATGAAAGCCAGATGATTACAGGTGATGAAAACATTGTCGATATTGATTTTGTTGTTTTCTGGCGCGTGTCAGATGCAGGTCAGTATTTGTTCAATCTTGCTGAGCCTGATGAAACAATCAAGGTTGCCGCAGAAGCGGTGATGCGTGAAATCATTGGACGTACGACAATTCAAACAGTCTTGACTGAAGGTCGTCAGGAAATCCAAGTGCAAGCGCGCCAACAATTACAAGACTTGCTTAATGAATATAAAGCCGGTGTGCGTGTGCGTGATGTCCAGCTTTTGGCGGTTGACCCGCCTGCCGACGTTATTGACGCCTTTAACGAGGTGCAACGGGCAAGGCAGGATCGAGACAAGCTCAAGAACCAAGCAGATGCCTTCCGTAATGACATTGTCCCACGGGCAAGAGGTGAAGCTGCCCAGCTTGTTGCAGAGGCGCAAGCCTATGAAGCCGAGGTTGTAAACAGGGCAACAGGTGACGCGTCACGTTTTGATCAGGTGTACAAAGCCTATTTACAGAACAAAGATGTAACCAAAGAGCGTATTTATATTGAAACGATCGAAAAAATTCTCAGCAATGTTGACAAGATAATCATTGACGAGAGTTCTTCTGGTAACGGCGTCGTGCCTTATCTGCCGCTAAATGAATTAAACAAAAAGTCAGGGGGCAACTAAAATGGCATCTCTACGTTTTATAAGTCTTGTCATCGTTGGTGTTTTGGGAATAGTAGCCTATGGTTCACTATTCACAGTCAATCAAACCCAACAAGCCCTAGTCATTCAGTTTGGTGAGCCTAAGCGCACTATTCAGGAACCAGGCCTTGCTTTCAAACTTCCGTTTATTCAGGACGTCGTCTTTTACGAAAAGCGTGTATTGAGTTTGATTCCACAGGATGCCGAAGAGGTCATTCTATCAGATCAGAAGCGTTTGCAGGTAGATGCCTATGCGCGCTACAAGATTGAAGACCCTTTGTTGTTCTTCCAAACAGTACGTAACGAACTTGGTGCGCGTGGCCGTCTTGAAGCGATCATCGACTCATCTGTTCGTCGGGCTCTTGGTCGTGAAACCTTGGGATCGATTCTGACAGGTCAAAGAAATGACATCACCCGCTCAATTGGTGATGAAGTGAACGAGTCTGTATCATCGCTTGGCATTAAGATCATTGACGTGCGGTTACGCCGTGCTGATTACCCGGAAGCCACAAGTCAGAATATCTTTAACCGGATGAAGTCCGAGCGTGAGCGGGAAGCTAAGGAGTTTCGTGCGACAGGTGAAGAAGAAGCGCAGAAGATCCGTGCTGATGCTGAAAAAACCCGTACGGTGATTATTTCTGAAGCCAAACGTGAAGCGCAGGAAACACGCGGTGCTGGTGACAGCAAGGCTATCAGTATTTACGCCGATAGTTTTGGACAGGACGCTGAGTTCTTTGCCTTCTACCGGTCGATGGAAGCCTATGACAAGTCTATGACCGATAGTGGTACATCAATGGTCATCTCACCTAACAGTAGCTTTTTCCGGTTCTTCAAGAACAAAGATGGTATGACTGGTAAGACATCAAACTAGATCGTCATAAACATGATGTTGCCATTTTTTGGTCATCATATATGCCTAGTTTGACCTGTATAGCCTTTCATAAAGTGGGTTAATCCTGATTGGATGAGGAAATATGTATTGTTTTCTCATCCATTCTACGGGGGTTTATCAAGGAGATATCAAGAATGTTAGTCAATTTGGTGCGGTCGGCAGCAAGCATGCGTGCTGACTTTGTGAAGCCCGGCGTTACGTTATTTGTTGTTATGTTCATGTCCGTCAACTTGTTTGGTGGCATGGCAGGTGCTGGTGAACGGCCAGACAGTTTTGCAGATCAAGTTGAGCGTCTATCACCAGCGGTGGTCAATATTTCAACCACGACCATTGTCAATGATGGGCAAAGCATGGAAATGCCTCAATTTCCGCCAGGCTCACCTTTTGAAGAGTTTTTCAAAAATTTTGGTGATAACAACCGTAAAAGACGTGCCCAGTCGTTGGGATCAGGTTTTATTATCGATGACAAAGGTATTGTCGTCACCAACCATCATGTTATTGAAAATGCAGAAGAAATTCGGGTCATTTTGTCTGACGAAACCAGCTTTACGGCCAAGGTGCTAGGTCAGGACAAGAAGACCGATATTGCTGTATTGAAAATTGAGCCTGGTGATACAAAGCTTGTATCAGTCAAATTCGGCGACTCAGACGCTTTGCGTGTTGGTGATTGGGTATTGGCGATTGGCAACCCGTTTGGTCTTGGTGGAACGGTGACAGCAGGTATTGTCTCTGCGCGTAGTCGTGATATCGGGAATGGACCTTATGACGATTTCATCCAAACGGATGCATCAATCAACCGCGGTAATTCAGGCGGGCCACTTTTCAATGTTGAAGGCGAAGTGATTGGTATTAATACAGCTATCTTTTCGCAATCAGGTGGATCGGTTGGAATTGGATTTGCCATTTCGTCAAATTTGGCTAGCCGTGTTGCCGATCAGCTATCCGAATTTGGCAAGACGCGCCGAGGTTGGCTAGGTGTATTTATTCAGGAAGTAACTACAGACATCGCTGAGTCTCTGGGGCTTGAAGAAGCTGCGGGTGCTTTGGTATCGACAGTGAATGAAAACAGCCCTGCCTTTGTCGCGGGTGTTGAGCCAGGCGATGTGATCTTAACATTTGATGGCAAAGCCATTGAGCGTATGCGGGATTTACCGCGCATCGTTGCTGAAACAGATATTGGCTCAAAAGTTGATGTCGTACTGTTCCGTCAAGGTAAGAAAATGACAGTGATGGTAGAGCTAGGTGAGCTTGAAAAGGCCGAACTTGTTGGGCTTGTCGACAGCGACTCGGACTCCGAACCTGGTAAAAAGCAGAGCTTTGGAAGCTTGGGCATGTCAGTTCAGGATCTTGATGCCAAACTGGCCGAGGAACTGAGTATTGATCCGGAATTGAAAGGCGTTGTAGTTGTTGACGTTATTCCGGGAAGTCCAGCGGCAGATAAAGGTGTTGCCCCGGGTGACATCATTCGACGCTATGGCCAACGTCGTGTTGATGATGCCCTTGCCCTTGCCAAAGATATTAAGGCAGCAGAAAACGGCGGCAAATCAGGCATCCTCATCTTGGTAGAACGAGATGGCCGTGAACGGTTTGTGCAGATTGGTTTTGCCGATAAAGCAGAATAGCCGGATACTGAACGATATAATAAAGGGCGCCCTTTCAAATAAGAGGGGCGCCTTTTTAGTGGGATTAGTGGAACTGTGTTTGATGGCTAAATCTGGCTGTTAAGAAACAAATTCGTGACGGGCATAGCCCTGAAGATATAGTAAACCGGTCAGATCAGTATGGTTGAGCTGTAACTTTATGTGTTTACGGAGTATTGGTTTGCCTTGAAAGGCAACGCCAAAGCTGGCCGCTTGTAGCATTTCAAGGTCGTTAGCCCCATCACCTATCGTAGCCGCATCAGCCATTGTCAGGTGATGCGTTGCACAATATTGCGCCAGATAGTGAGCCTTTGCGCTGCGGTTCAGGATTGGTTTTCTGACCGTGCCTTCAATCAAGCCAGACGATATGTTCATATGATTGGCATGGTCATCATGAAAGCCGCATATATCCCTGATATGCGCTGTGGCAAAGTCAAATCCCCCAGATATAAGATAACAATAAGCACCATTAGCGCGCATGGTTTTGACAAGTGAAATAGCACCGGCGGTGAGTGTCATGTCATCAAGTAACTGGTTAAATAGAGTTGCCGGTTTTCCTGCTAAGATCGCTACGCGGGCATCGATTGATTCATCAAAATCTATGTTGCCAGCCATTGATTCTTTGGTGATCTGGGCAATTTCATCGTCAAGTCCGGCCATGCGTGCCAAATCGTCAAGCGACTCTGATGTGATGATTGTGCTGTCCATATCGGCAATTAACAGGCGTTTACGGCGGTTCTGGGTGGGAACGATATTCACATCAATATGCATTTCATTCGCAGTATTACGGAGCTTGGCAATATCTATTTCTGTATTATCTGCCACGATTATTTCGGCGGCATGGCTTTTGGCTAACCATGTTGCCTCACCAGCTATATCAATGTCCGGCATTGTTGCTAAAAAAGGAGCCATCCAATCGGCGGCACTTTCTGGCGTAACAGACATCTGGCTGGTAGTGAAAATTATGGCGTAATTCATGACAAGCCTTTGTTTGAAATGAGTGTCTGTTCGTCCTAAGAGCAAGGTATGCAGGGATGTATCATGCCACTATAAATTATGCCATAAAATGCTGGGGTAACATTTATGACGAAACATTACATCATGATCGCGGGGCCGACCGCTTCGGGCAAGTCCAAATTGTCTATCGAGATGGCTATCAGGTTGGATGGGGTCATCATAAATGCAGACTCGATGCAGCTTTATAAAGACCTTCATGTCATTACAGCGCGCCCCTCAGATGCCGATATGGCATTGGCAGCGCACCGTCTTTATGGTGTGCTTGATGGCAATATACGGGCATCGGTGGCCATGTGGCTGGAAATGGCCGCTACCGAAATGCAAGCAGCCTGGGACGCTGGTAAAATACCGATTATCATTGGTGGCACAGGGATGTATCTAAATGCTGGCTTGTCTGGGTTGGCGTCAATTCCCGAAGTGCCGCGCGCTGTTCATGATGCTGCTGTTGCGCTTCATACCGATATGGGGGGTGCTGGCTTTCGACAGGCGTTGGCTGAATTTGATCCGGTAACAGCCGCGCGTCTATTTGATGGTGATACCCAGCGGCTTATTCGCGCGATGGGGGTGGTGAAGGCAACCGGACGACCAATCAGCGCATGGCAGGAAGACCCGCATGAAGGCGCGTTTGAAGGTGTGGCAACGACTGTCAAACTGCTACCTGATCGCGATGTTCTTTATAAACGGATAAATGACCGCTTTGATATGATGATAGAGGCAGGGGCGGTTGATGAGGTGAAAACACTATGTGCGCGCAACCTTGATGGTGGCTTGCCCGTGATGAAAGCGTTGGGGGTTCGCCAATTATCAGCATATCTTGATGGTGATGTTGCTAAAGCTGATGCAATTCATCAATCCAAACAGGATAGTCGGCATTACGCAAAACGCCAGATGACATGGCTAAGAAATAATTTTAATGCGAAATTTGAATTGAATAAGAAATATTCGGAAAGTTTTTTTGAAGAAATCTTTGCTAATCTTTGTGAAAATAGGTTGACCTAGAGGTAAAAAACTGGCACCAATCATTAAAGAACTGCCTGAATCACATTGGATTTCTTGTAAAAAAGTTAAAGTTGCAAGAAATATAAGTTGCCTTAACAGCGATTTGGTGTCGTTACAACGGATTAAAAATATGCTTTGCTGCCTTAAATGGCAGCTTTGTTTGTTTACAGATATTACTAAAGGAAAAAATGATGGCTAAGTCATCCCCTGAGAATAGCCCTATGTCCCCCGACGCAGTTACACAGCCTATGGCTGGTGCTGAAATTTTGCTCAAAACGCTCGAAGATGAGGGCGTTGAAGTCATTTTTGGATATCCGGGTGGTGCTGTTCTGCCAATTTATGATGCTTTATTTAAAAATAATAAGATCCGTCACATACTTGTGCGCCACGAGCAGGCCGCAGTGCATGCGGCAGAAGGTTATGCGCGGTCAACAGGCAAGGTCGGGGTCGTGCTGGTGACTTCTGGCCCAGGGGCAACAAATGCTGTTACTGGCTTGACCGATGCCTTGATGGACTCAGTGCCGGTTGTATGTCTAACAGGCCAAGTACCAACGCATCTTATTGGTAATGATGCATTTCAGGAAGCTGATACCACCGGAATTACGCGTGCTTGTACCAAGCATAACTATCTGGTCAAAGACGGCACCAAACTTCAGCATACTGTAATTGAAGCGTTTCATGTTGCCAGCACCGGACGCCCCGGGCCGGTATTGATTGATTTACCCAAAGATATTTTGATGGGTGAATATGGTTATCATGATACATCCTTGGATGATGCTGTGGCATCAAAGGCGCGCGGGCGCTATTCGGTTGCCACCCGTCCAGATAATGACGTGATCAAGCAGGCTGTGGCGATGCTGAAACGTGCGCGTCGCCCAATCATTTATGGGGGTGGTGGCATCATTAATTCAGGCCCCAGAGCGTCTCAGTTATTGCATGAACTTGTGCATATGACAGGCTGGCCAACAACTTTGACTTTGATGGGGCTAGGCGCATTGCCAGCATCTGACGCTCATTTTCTAGGCATGCTTGGCATGCATGGCACCTATGAAGCTAATCTGGCGATGCATGATTGTGATATTATGTTGAATGTCGGTGCGCGTTTTGACGACCGTGTAACAGGCCGTATTTCAGGTTTCGCACCGAATTCGGAAAAAATTCACATTGATATCGACTCTTCATCAATCAATAAGAATGTTTCGGTTGATCTGGCGGTCATTGGTGATGCGACAGTGGTTCTGGAAATGTTGATTGCCGAGATGAAAGCGCAATCATTTAAACCGCATGCTGAGTCGCTTACATCCTGGTGGAAACAGATTAAAGGCTGGCAGGCACGCAAGTGTCTTGGTTTTGATCAGTCGGGTGATATTATCAAACCCCAGCATGCCATTAAGCGGCTATGTGACATGACGCGTGAACATGATGTCTATGTCACCACTGAAGTTGGTCAGCATCAGATGTGGGCAGCACAATATTTTGATTTCGAAGCGCCTAACCGCTGGATGACATCTGGTGGCTTAGGTACGATGGGGTATGGTCTGCCATCAGCAATGGGCGTTCAGGTGGCGCATCCAGACGCGCTGGTAATCGATATTGCTGGAGAAGCTTCATTCATGATGAATATGCAGGAATTATCGACTCTGGCGCAATATAATTTGCCAGTGAAGATGTTTATCATCAATAACGAATGGATGGGCATGGTTCGGCAATGGCAGGAATTGATTCATGGTGGCCGCTATTCGGAATCCTATAGTGCGTCATTGCCTGATTTTGTTAAACTGGCTGATACCTTTGGCATGACAGGCCTTGTGGCACAATCTGCGAATGAGCTGGATGATGTCATAACGCAAATGCTTGAGACTGATGGGCCGGTCATTGCTGACATTCGCGTAACCAAAGATGAAAACTGTTTCCCCATGATCCCGTCGGGTGCAGCACATAACGAAATGTTGCTTGGTCCAGCTGATCAGGCTGAAAAGCCGATTTCTGAAGAAGGCATGGTGTTGGTCTAGAACAACCAACTAGACCGCACACTCAAGGAGTTAAGCATGAAGACGACTGACGTGGTAGAACGCCACATAATTTCTGTACTTGTTGATAATGAGCCTGGCGTGTTGGCGCGTGTTATTGGGTTATTTTCCGGACGTGGGTACAATATCGAAAGTTTGACTGTGTCCGAAGTGGATGTGGACATTGCTATCTCGAGAATTTCTATCGTAACCAGCGGTACCCCGATGATAATAGAGCAAATCAAGGCGCAATTATCGCGCCTTGTGCCTATACATGGCGTTTGCGATCTTACCGAGACAACAGCCTTTATCGAACGCGAGCTTGCATTGGTGAAAATTATCAATAAAGGTGATGGGCGGATAGAAGCTTTGAGAATTGCTGACACTTTCCGTGCAAGAACACTAGACAGCACACTAGATAGTTTTGTATTTGAAGTAACAGGAAATTCATCCAAGGTTGGTGCATTCATTGATCTGATGCGCTCGCTTGGTGAGGTCGAAATTGCCCGTACAGGGGTATCGGCTATTTCTAGGGGTAATCTAGTCGATCTTTCGGCTCGGTAGCTTTATGTCTAATCAAGTCACCACCTCTATGTGGTGCAGGCAAGCATGCGCTTGCTTTTACGTTTTTGAACTAGGAGAAACATATCAATGCGTGTCTATTATGATCGTGATGCCGATGTCGGGCTTATCAAAAAGAAAAAGGTCGTTATCGTAGGCTATGGAAGTCAGGGCCATGCCCATGCTGCTAATCTGAAAGACAGTGGCGTTGTTGACGTGGCGGTAGCGCTTCGTCCCGATTCTAGCACGCGGGCTAAAGCCAGCGAAGCTGGTTTTAAGGTTATGGATGTGCCAGAAGCGTCTGCATGGGCAGATGTGGTTATGATGCTGACACCTGACGAATTGCAGGCAGACATCTATTCAGATGAAATTGCCGAAAATATCCGTCCGGGTGCCGCCATTGCATTTGCGCATGGCTTGAATGTCCATTTCAATTTGATTGAGCCACGTGGCGACATTGACGTGATGATGATCGCGCCAAAGGGACCTGGACATACTGTCCGGTCTGAATATGCCAAAGGTGGCGGGGTGCCATGTCTGTTAGCTGTTCATCAGGACGCATCAGGCAATGCGCATGCCATTGGTCTATCATATGCTTCTGCTGTAGGTGGTGGCCGTTCAGGCATCATCGAGACAACATTTCAGGAAGAGTGCGAAACCGATCTGTTCGGTGAGCAGGTCGTTCTTTGTGGTGGTTTGTGTGAGCTTATCAAAGCTGGTTTCGAAACTCTGGTCGAAGCTGGTTATGCACCTGAAATGGCCTATTTTGAGTGTCTGCATGAAGTAAAGCTGATCGTTGATCTGATTTATGAAGGCGGTATCGCAAACATGAATTACTCAATTTCAAACACGGCTGAATATGGTGAATATGTCACGGGTCCTCGGATCGTAACCGAAGAGACCAAGGCTGAGATGAAGCGTGTGCTTGAGGATATTCAGTCAGGCCGATTTACACGTGACTGGATGCTTGAAAATCGCGTTCGTCAGACCAGCTTTAAAGCCACGCGTCGCCGCAATGCAGAACATCCAATTGAAGAAGTTGGTGAGCGTTTGCGCGGTATGATGCCGTGGATTGGTGCAAACCGTCTTGTAGATAAGGCAAAGAACTAGATTTCGCCGCATTTATCATCTACATGTATAAACAAATGGTGACAAAGGACGTATGTTCTTTGTCACATAGGCCTTAAGTTACGCATTGTGTGTAACTAAAATTCTGGAGACACCGAATGATTGGCTCGCTACTTGGTTTGTTTTCGGCAGATATTGGTATTGATCTAGGTACTGCTAATACACTTGTTTATGTTAAGGGTAGGGGCGTGGTTCTGGATGAACCATCTGTCGTTGCGATGGCTGAAATGAGAGGTAAGACTCAGGTTTTGGCTGTTGGTGAAGAAGCAAAAGTGATGCTGGGTAAAACACCTGGCAACATTCGCGCGATCCGGCCAATGGCTGATGGTGTGATTGCTGATTTTGAAGTCGCCGAAGAAATGATTAAGCACTTTATCCGCAAGGTTAATGGTCGTTTATCATTTGCCAGCCCACAGGTTATTATTTGTGTTCCTTCGGGGTCAACAGCTGTTGAACGCCGCGCTATTCAGGAGTCGGCTGAGGCCGCTGGTGCGCGCCGTGTATTTCTGATCGAAGAACCAATGGCCGCCGCTATCGGTGCTGCCTTGCCTGTGACCGAACCATCAGGTTCTATGGTCGTTGATATTGGCGGTGGCACAACCGAGGTGGCTATTCTTTCCCTTGGTAATATTGTCTTTGCCCATTCAGTTCGCGTCGGTGGTGATAAAATTGACGAAGCGATCATCGCCTATATGCGGCGCACGCATAATTTGCTGATTGGTGAAGCAAGCGCCGAGCGCATCAAGAAAACAATTGGTATTGCCCGCAAGCCTGAAAAAAGCAGTGGGACAAAAATCGAGGTGCGTGGTCGTGACCTTGTAAATGGTGTGCCAAAAGAAATTACGATTACCGAAGCACAAGTTGCCGAAGCCATCTCAGATCCGGTTCGCCAGATTGTTGACGGTGTGAAAATGGCACTTGAACAGGCGCCGCCTGAACTTGCTGCCGATATTGTCGAAAAAGGCATTGTCATGACAGGTGGCGGGGCGTTGTTACGTGATATTGATGGTGTGCTTCGTGATGCGACAGGGCTTCCTATATCGATTGCCGAAAACCCGCTTAGCTGTGTGGCTCTTGGAACCGGACGTTGCCTTGAGGAACTCAAAACTTTGCGGAATGTGCTGATCGGCGCTTAGGGTAGGCATGGCTATGCGAGCGTCTGATAAACATAGGGTCAGACAAAGGCGTGTCGCGCATGGTCTGCTAATGGTGATAAGCTTTTCGCTGATGTTTGTCGGCAAGGCAGACATATTGGCGTGGCGTAATGCCCAGATGGGCGCGAACGATTTTCTTGCGCCCGCCATTGATTTCATTTCCATTCCTGTCCGTGGTGTTGAAACCATGGTAGAAGGCATCCGTACAGTTGCGTCATTGCGTGCTGAAAACGTTCGCCTTGTGGCCGAAAATGATTTGCTGAAACGCTGGCAAAGACGCGCTGAGATTCTTGAAAGTGAGAACCGCCAGCTACGAAGTGTTACAGGTGCGCTTGCGCCTAAAGGGCGTGTACCATTGACCGCACGTGCTGTGACGGCTCCTGGTGGCAGTTTTGCCCATACAGTGCTGGTTTCGAATGGGGCTGATAAAGGTGTGCAACCTGGCAATCCGGTTGTTACAGCTGATGGGCTGGTTGGTATGGTCGTTGATGTCGGGGCATCACATTCGCGCGTTTTGCTGATTAGTGATATTAATGCGCGAATACCAGTTATTCTTGCATCATCATCTTGGCCCGGTTTGACAATGGGCAAGAATGGTACCTATCTTGAATTAGCTTTTCTACCTGAGGAGGCAGTGCCATCATTAGGTGAATTGGTGCTGACATCTGGCCATGGTGGTGTTTTGCCAGCAGGATTGCCAGTTGGCCGCGTCGATCTTGTCGAGAAGGGTTTCGTAAGAATTAAGCCTGCAGTCGATTTTCGGCATCTGAGTTTTGTCTCTGTCCTTTTGGGAGGACTAGAGGGCGTTGATACAAATAATTTGGAACTCGAAGAATTCTATACACCCTTGCCCATTGATGAAAACACACGCTTACTTGAAGGCGTTAATGCTTCAGGGGCGCGGCAATAATGAAAAAGACAGGACAGTATTTCGAAAAAGCAATGGAGCATTCTGAGGTATCAGGACGCTTTTTAATCGGCTTTGTTGGTATAATTTTGGTGCTGTTTGAAGGGGCGTTGGCTAGCTGGCCAATATTTTATGGCGCAGTGCCATTATTATCGCTGATTTTCATCTACTGGATGACGCTATATCATAATAAATTGATGCCATTTATTACAATTTTTATCATGGGGTTGCTTTCAGATATTCTGTTTTCCGATCTTATCGGTGGTCGTGCAACATCCTATATGCTTCTTGTTTTGTTTATGAATTTGCGTGTAACTGATCCCCAAGATGATGAATTCCTGAAAGTATGGATCAATTTTGTGATCGCCATCATTGCGGTTATGTTGTTTCAGCTTATTTTCTTTTCGGCAATCAACTTTGCTATTCCATCATTATCACCAATGATGTTCCAGATTGGCGTGACGTTGATACTCTTTCCAATTTCTTATATTTTTCTTTTTGCTATTTCAAATTTGCTTGAGCGCATAAAGGTGTTCGCGTGAATAGGGCAAAGGAAAGAGATTTTCGCCGCAATGTGTCGCGGCGTAGTGCCGTCTTGGGTATTGGTCAACTATTGTTGACGGGGTTTTTGGGTGGCCGTCTGTATCAGCTTCAAGTTACACAGAATCGTCGTTATAAGAGGCTTTCAGATAAAAACCAGTTTGATCTTCGTGTTGTAGCGCCCCCGCGTGGGCGGATTTATGATAACAAGATGCGCCTGATCGCTGGTAATGCCGAGTCGTTCCAGCTGAGAATGACGCCTATGCATGTCAAGGATATGGCTAGGACGCTTCGGTCACTTTCTAGAGTTATTAACCTGCCGGATTCGGTTCAGGCCAGTGTGCTAGAAACGGCAAAAAAACAGCCATCTTTCCGCGAATTGATTGTACGACGCAACCTTACGCAGCGTGAATTGGCGCGCCTAGCTATACGAAGTGCTTATTTTTCCGGTGTTTCTTTTGAAAAGTCGTTACGGCGTATTTATCCTCAAGGTGCCTTAACCTGTCATATCACGGGATATGTGTCGCCAATCAGCAGCGATGAAATCGAACGTGATAGCAGCTTGCTACAAATGCCTGATTTATCGACAGGAAAAATTGGCGTTGAATATGCACAAGAGCCAAGCTTACGCGGTATGCCTGGCTATGAAAGAATTGAAGTCAATGCACGTGGGCGCCCCATTCGCGTGTTGCGCGATACCGATCCCAAGGCAGGCAACGATCTTAAGCTATCCATCGATATTGGTGTGCAGCTTCATGCTAGCAAGGTTTTGCGTCATGGACGCTCAGAAGTCGTGTCTTTTGGCGAAAAGGATGTTCAGGCTGGCTTGGCCACTAATCCAGAACTGGTTGCGCATATTACCAGCGGCGATGATCTGATCTTGCGTGATTCAAAAGGGCGTTTGACGCCGCCTGAGTCTGGTGCGGCAGTGGTCATGGACATTCATACAGGTAACGTCGTTTCCTTGGTTTCAACGCCAATGTATGACCCGAATATGTTTACTGAAAAACTGCTGACACGCGACTGGCGGCGATTGAACAACCATCCGCGGCGGCCATTATTGAATCGTTCAACGTCTGGGATGTATGCCCCGGGATCAACCTTTAAAATGGTGGTTGGCCTTGCCGCACTTGAAGCCGGCATCATTTCCGAAACATCATCTTTTTTCTGTAAAGGTGATATGGAGCTTGGCAACGCAACATTTCATTGCTGGCGTAAAGGTGGGCACGGACGCATGAATATCACTTCGGCGTTGGAACAGTCCTGTGATGTTTATTTTTATGAAGTGGCGTTAAAAACCGGCATTAAACGCATCCGGAATATGGCTCTTCGGCTTGGGCTTGGCGATGTTACAGGTCTTGATATACCTGGTGAAAAGTCAGGTATTATTCCTAGTCATGAATGGAAACTGGCAACGCACGGAAAAGTCTGGACACCTGGCGAAACAGTTGTGGCAGCGATTGGGCAGGGCTATGTGCTGACAACACCGCTTCAACTTGCGGTCATGACGGCAAGAATTGCCAATGGAAAATATGCGGTTAACCCATCGCTGGTTATGCATGATCCAAATACCCCCCCCGTTTTTGAACCGCTTAATATTCCAGAATCAGCTTTGGCAATAATTCGTAAAGGTATGCTTGCGGTTACAGATGGGCCGTTGGGCACAGCGCGAAACTATGCGTTATCCAAGACATATGGTGGCATGGCAGGCAAAACAGGTACGGTGCAGGTAAAGCGCATTACCAAACAGCAACGCGAGGACGGTATCACCAAGAACATCGACCGTCCGTGGAAAGAACGTGACCACGCTTTATTTGTAGCCTATGCGCCCATTATCGCGCCTAAATATGCGATTTCAATAGTGGTTGAGCATGGTGGTAGTGGATCATCAATGGCGGCGCCGATTGCCCGCGATATTATGGCCAAAACAATTTCAGAGCTGGGCGTATGATCAGCGTTAGCAAAGTCATGTTCCGGATACCATGGCATATTATTTTTCTTGCTGGCATTCTGGTTGTGGTGGGATCACTGGCATTATATTCAGCATCTGAAGGGTCATGGGTGCCATGGGCAGGGCGTCATGCCATGCGTGCGGGTGCTGGTCTGGCGATTGTCATCATCTTCGCCTTTATAGATTTCAAATATATACGCGCGGTTGTTTATCCATTATTTCTGGCCACAATTGTTGTTCTGATTTTACTTTTGTTTATTGGAACAGGTAGCGGCGTGTCACGCTGGATCACCATTGGTGGTTTTACGTTTCAGCCATCAGAGCCAGCTAAAATTGCCGTTATAATGGCGCTTGCGCGTTATTTTGATGAACAACCAGCGGATAAATTTCAGTCAATCCTGACCTATTTGCCAACCTTGGTACTTGTTGGCGTGCCCTTTTTGCTGGTGCTAAAACAGCCAGACCTTGGTACTGCGCTCATGCTGTTTTTAGGGGCTGTTGCTGTTATTTTTGTCGCTGGCATACCTTGGCGCTATGTAGCGATTGCGTTCCTCTCAGGTTGTGCGGCCATTCCTGTCTTATGGATGAATTTGCATGCCTATCAGAAAGCGCGGGTTATGACATTTCTGAACCCTGAGGCTGATCTGCTTGGAACGGGTTATCAGATTACCCAGTCAAAAATTGCATTGGGGTCAGGGGGCATGTTTGGCAAAGGTTTTCTGCTAGGCAGTCAAGCCCATCTGAACTACTTGCCAGAAAAACAGACGGATTTTGTCTTTACCATGATTGGTGAGGAATTTGGCCTTGTCGGCAATTTGTTTATATTGCTGATATATATGCTGATCGTTGCCGCGATTTTGCATATCAGCTACCGCGTGGCGTCACGATTTGCCCAGCTAACCTGTGTTGGCATTGCCGTCATGTTATTTCTTTATATGTTCGTTAATGTTGCCATGGTGACAGGCTTACTGCCTGTTGTTGGCGCCCCGCTGCCGCTGATTTCATATGGGGGCACTGCCATGCTTACGGTATTTGTTGGTATCGGCATTGTGGCGAGCGCCAGTGTGCATGATCGCATTGAACAGTAAAATTAAAAGACTAAATTAGTTTAATGTAGTTTACTGATGAAATTATAACAAAACCTGTACAAGCATGATTTTACCCGCTGTGCATGGAAAGGAATAAGATGTTTGAATCGTTTTTCCCTAGACCAAAATTGTTTTTTTCAAGCTTGCTCATATGGGCAACCATTGTGGTTTTGTTCTGGTTCACCCTAGGGACAGATGTTGGCACGCTTCTTGGGTTTGAGTTTGCGGAAGAAGGGGCGCCACCAGTCATAGGGATGGGTTTTTTCGTCACGCCAAGTTTTTTATGGTTCTATCTATATTATATTTTGGCAACGGTTCCGTTCTGGTTGTTCTGGCAAAAAATATCCCCCAGCAAATGGCATAGATGGTCAATCCTTGGGTCAGCTCTTATCCTGTTCAGCACTTATTATGGCGTTCAGGTGTCTGTCGCCATCAATCACTGGCGCCGTCCGTTTGGTGACACGCTTCAAAATTCGTTAATGGGTGAAGGTAACGTCACTATTGGTGATTTTTATGCGCTTATGGGAACGTTTGCCGAAATCGCTTTTATCGCGGTTGCAATCTTCACATTCACGCGTTTTTTTGTAAGTCATTACGTGTTTCGTTGGCGTACAGCGATGAATGAATATTATACCGCACAATGGAATCGTGTGCGTCATGTTGAAGGCGCATCACAGCGTATTCAGGAAGACACGCAACGATTTGCTAGCATTGTTGAAGGGCTGGGCGTCTCAATCGTTGATTCCATAATGACATTATTTGCCTTTCTTCCAATTTTGTTTGAATTGTCTGTGCATGTGACCGAGCTTCCAATCGTGGGAGAGATACCAGCGCCATTAATGACAGCTGTTTTGTTCTGGTCTCTATTTGGAACAGTTTTGCTGGCGGTGGTTGGCGTTAAACTGCCAGGTCTTTATTTTAAAAACCAGCGCGTTGAAGCGGCATTCAGAAAAGAACTCGTACTTGGTGAAGATGATTCCAACCGTGCGGCTCCAATAACTTTGGAAGAGTTGTTCATGAATGTAAGGCGGAACTATTTCAAACTTTATTTTCACTATCTGTATTTCAACGTCACGCGATCATTATATTTACAGGCCGATAATTTGTTTGCCTATTTTATTCTGGTCCCAACAATTGTCGCTGCCAAAATCACCTATGGTATTTTACAGCAGATTTTGACAGCCTTTGGTCAGGTCGCGTCTTCATTCCAGTTTTTGGTCAATTCATGGCCTACAATCGTTGAATTATTATCTATTCACAAACGCCTGGCATCATTCGAGGCTGCTATGGCAGATATGCCATTGCCAAAAATCGATCAGGACTATCTTGATGCGCAAAGGAAAATAGAGGATTAGTGAACTGGAATTTTTACCGGTTGATAATCGTGCTACTAGAAAATGTGCCAAGGGTGGGGATGATCACAACCTCACCCCCGCGCGCATTGACAATATCTGCGCCGACAACATCTGTTGCTGTATAATCGCCGCCTTTTATGATGACATCGGGCTGTAATATGCTGACAAGATCAAGCGGCGTATCTTCATCAAACACGGCAACGCCATCAATAAAGGGGAGGGATGACAGCACGCTTGCGCGACTGTCACAGGCCTGCAATGGGCGGCTATTGCCCTTTAGGCGCTTTACCGAACGATCGCTATTTACCCCTACGATCAGGCGCTCACAATACGAAGCGGCCTGTTGCAACAGATAAATATGTCCCGGATGCAATAAATCAAAACATCCATTGGTAAATCCTATTTTGACACCATTTTCACGCCATTGTCGGCATTGTTCGGCCCAATGGGGCCAGTCAGTCGCAATTTGTGGCGCGTGAAGTTGGCCAAGAACCTCGCCAGGGCTGACAATGGCTGTGCCAGATTTTGCAACAGCAACACCAGCGGCAAGATTGGCAATATCAACAGCAAGCGGAGGTTCAATATTTTGCGCCACACATGCGGCAACTGCGGCGACAACAGTATCGCCAGCACCCGATACATCGAATACGTCCCGGGCTGTTGCTGCCCCATGAATTGTTGTGCCGCCTGCCATAGTCAAAACCATGCCTCGGGCACTCAATGTTGCCAAAATGGCACCAAGTTCATGTTTGATAACAAGGTCATGCGCGACTGTGACTATATCATCTATATCGGTCAGTGTTGCATCACTGGCTGCACGCAATTCGGCCAGATTGGGGGTCAGAATATCCACACCATGATAAGCTGAAAAATCAGCCAGTTTCGGATCAGCTACAGATTTGATTCCTGCCTTTTTACATAAAGCGACAATCTTCTGAATGATGGTTGGCGTCAGACATCCTTTTGCATAGTCGGAAATAATCACCGCATCAACAGCCGGCGTGGATTTCAGGCTGACTTCAATCTGGCTAAGAATGGCTTTGGTCGCATCAGATGCAAGCGGTGACATGTCTTCATCATCAACCCGCAAAATTTGCTGGCCTGCCGCCCGATAGCGTGTTTTTAACGTTGTTGGGCGTCCGGCAACTATGTGAGGCAGAAATGTAATTGATGGATTCTTGCCCAGTTCAGCAACAAGAAGCTGTCCAGCTTCATCGTCACCAATGACGCCGATCAATGTTGTTTTTGCACCAAGAAAAGCCAAATTACAGGCAACATTGGCACTGCCGCCTGGCATCTGTTTGACGGCTGATTTTTCTAGAATGGGAACGGGGGCTTCGGGAGAAATGCGGCTGACATGTCCATCGACAAACCGATCAAGCATCACATCACCCACAACAAGAATATGGCTGTCTTGAATGGTGCAAAATGCCTGTGAAATGGTAGCAAGGTCAGCAGTCATCCATTCATTTCCTTATTTTGATACGCCTGTATGTTCACGCTTCCGGCCTATGTGTTTTGTTTTTTGTCTTGTGCGCGTTTGCGAAATACGGTGGCTGCATTATCTATATTTTTCTGTTTACCACGGGCAATAGCAATGGCGTTATCTGGCACATCGTTTGTGATAGTACTGCCAGCACCTACTATGGCGTTTGCACCAATGCTTATAGGCGCAACAAGTGCCGAATTTGACCCTATAAAGGCGCGATCACCAATAAGGGTTTTAAATTTGTTGGCACCATCATAGTTGCAGGTGATTGTACCCGCGCCAATATTTGCATGCTCTCCAATCGTTGCATCACCAAGATATGTCAAATGGTTGGCTTTGGCACCATTGGCAAGGTTGGTGTTTTTGGTTTCAACAAAATTCCCAATTTTGACGCCATCCCCAGCTATTGTTCCCGGGCGAAGCCGTGCATAGGGACCAATGATACAGCAGGGGCCCAAGCGCGCACCTTCCAGATGTGAGAATGACTTGATTATACTGCCTTCACCAATATGCGTGCCTGTACCAATCACGACATGCGGTTCGATAATGACATCCTGTTCGATTACGGCATCTGCAGATAGGAAAACAGTTTCAGGTGCAAGCATCGTCACACCTTGATCCATAACGATTGAACGCAAACGTGACTGGATGATACCCTCGACCTTGGCAAGGTCAGCACGATTATTGACGCCGATGACTTCAGCTTCATCAGTTTCACATGTAGCTACCTTGAGTCCACGTTCATTCGCAATATGAACTATATCGGTCAGATAAATTTCACCATTGGCATTATCATCAGAAACCGCGTCTAAAAGGTCAAATATAAGTGGGCATGCAACCGCCATGACACCACCATTTACGAAATCTATCTGGCGTTCAGTTTCATTGGCATCTTTATGCTCTATAATTGCGTTCAACTGCCCGTCTTCGCTACAGATGAACCGTCCGTATCCACTCGGGTCATCTGCATGAAAGCCAAGCACGGCAATATTGGCACCATCTGCAATATGGCGGGTAAGTTGGCTTAGGGTGGTGGCGGTAATTAATGGCGTATCACCAAACATGACCAGCGCAACACCAGAAAATCCCCCCAGTTTGTCTTTGGCGGCCAATACAGCATGGCCGGTACCACGGGCTTCTTGCTGAATTGCGAATTCAATATCGCCAAGCCAACTTTGGGTTGTTTCCGAATGCTGGGGTAATACAGTTACGATGCGTTTTGTCCCAAGTGCCTGTGCTGCATTGAGTGACCAACCAAGCATCGGCATACCGCCCACCTGATGAAGTGGTTTTGGTAAAGCAGATTTCATCCGTGTGCCTTGACCGGCAGCTAGAATAATTGCGACAATGTTCATGTCACTCTTATAGAATGAAACACGCCAAATTCCAAACAAATGCCATTAACTATGCTATGTTTTAGTAAATTGACGCCCTATGTCGAAAAACTGTTGTTACAGCGATGGCATGCCTTTCATTTGCCGCAAAATGTCTTTATCAACAAAATATGAATGAGCTTGGCATAATCATGCCTTGGCATAGATATGAAGAGGTGTGACGATGTGCGGTATTGTTGGGGCGATTGGAAATCAGGCTTGTAGTCCACTTTTGCTTGATGCCCTAAAAAGGCTTGAATATCGTGGTTATGACAGTTCGGGCATTGTTACGCTTGATGGCGCGACCTTTGACCTTCGTCGTGCAGTTGGCAAGCTTGTAAATCTTGATGCGGTTCTGACGCAAAACCCACTTTCAGGAACAGTCGGCATTGGTCATACACGCTGGGCAACGCATGGCGGTGTATCCGAGATGAATGCGCATCCGCATGTGGCATCAGACCGGGTGGCAATAGTCCATAACGGCATTATCGAAAATTATCGACCAATCCGCGCTCGTTTAATAGAGCAAGGCCATACATTTGCCAGCGATACCGATAGCGAGGTTCTAGCGCATTTATTTGTCGAGGCCTTTGATGCTGGTCTGGATCCAAGCCAGGCTATGCAAAAGGTTTTAGCGGAAATCAGAGGCGCCTATGCTTTTGCCGCTATTGCACAAGATTTTCCTGATGTGATTATGGTAGCGCGCAATGCATCACCGTTGGCAATCGGTCTGGGCGATGACGGCTCTTATATCGGGTCGGATGCAACGGCACTTGCGCATCTGACACGTAAAGTTCTTTATCTCAAAGATCATGATTATGCGCTTGTGCGTGCAGATGGTGTGGATATTTTTCTCAGCGATGGTACCCCGGCAAACCGCGAGACGGTCATTGTGGCCGCTAGCCCGGGCATGATCGATAAGGGTGGCTATCGTCATTTCATGGAAAAGGAAATCCATGAACAACCGGATGCCATTCTGAATTCATTAGCAGGCATGACTGGGGATGATGGCCGCATATCAGCCAAAATGTCGCGTGAACAATTGCAAGCCATTGATGGTATCGTCATGCTTGCGGCAGGTACTAGCCACTATGCGTCACAGGTTGCGCGCTATTGGATTGAAGGCCTTGCAAAAACCCCAGTGTCTTGTGAAATTGCATCTGAGTATCATTACAGAAATCCGGTAACGACGGGCTTTACGACGGCCATTGCCATTTCACAGTCAGGCGAAAGTCTTGATACGTTAAAAGCGATGCGCCATGCTGGCTTATGCGGCCTGTCAACCATTGGGCTTGTTAATGTAGAGGGCAGCACGATTGCACGTGAAGCAGATGCCGTTTTGCCAACACATGCAGGTCCTGAAATTGGGGTGGCCAGCACCAAAGCCTTTACCGCGCAGCTCACTGTCTTGATAAGCTTTGCTGTTGCGCTGGCTGAGGCCAAGGGACATATCGATGCAGCGCGGGCTGATACAATCCATGATCAGCTTCAGGCATTACCTGGACTTGTTGGCAAAACATTGAACCTGTTTGACCATATTCGTCCGATTGCGCATCAATTGAAAAATGCGCGCTCGACCATTTATCTTGGACGCGGGCATCTGTTTCCGGTGGCTATGGAAGGCGCACTTAAACTAAAAGAACTGAGTTATATCCATGCTGAGGGGTTTGCGTCAGGCGAGATGAAGCATGGGCCGATTGCGCTTATCGAAGATGATTTGCCTGTGGTGGCGTTGCTTGCGGCGGATGAATTGATGGAAAAGGCCGCCAGCAACCTCAAGGAAGCCAGCGCCCGAGGCGGCAGAATTATCCTGATTGCTGATGAACGCGCCGTAAGGGATATTGATTTTGAAGCTGACATCATCACCGTGCCAGCTGTTGATCCGTTACTTGCGCCGATTGTCCTGACCATTCCGGTACAGATTCTGGCCTATCTGACCGCGCTGGATAAAGGCACCGATGTTGACCAACCGCGCAACCTCGCCAAATCAGTGACCGTGGAATAATCTGGCTAGGCCAAACATCATGCCATCATCACAAAATTCACCAGACTCACAGGAGGCCAAAAATCCATTCAAGGATATGGGGTTTTTCACATTCTGGTTGGTTTCAGCGGTCTTTTACCTGACCTTTCCGGTGTCGTTAATCCTCTGTTATCTGATGATGGGATCGATGCGGACAAAACAGCTGCTTCGGGCGCTGGTGAATGATTTTCTGCAAACAATCATGATTCTGATTGTCATTGTGGCCATGCTCATCTGGCTGGCTTATCATTACATAGCTCCGCTTTTTGGGGGCTAGCGTTATGGCTGTGGTCTGTCGAAAGCTATTCCTCGGCTTTTAGTGGATCGTCACCATATTGGTTACGGCCTTCATTGCCTTCGGTCACCATGAACAGAATCATCAAAAGCCAGCCAAGAATGGGAATGAGATAAAGTAACTGCACCCAGCCTGACTTGTTGCTGTCATGAAGCCGTCTTGAGGTTACTGCTATAAAGGGAAAGACCAAACCTATTGTCATCAATGTTTTGACCCAGCCAGCCCAGCCCCATCCGGGATGGATGTCCCAATGCGCCTCAAACTGGCCTGTGCCATCATCATTAAACTGGCTTTTGATATGATAG
>JABJBD010000244.1 GCA_018668795.1 Candidatus Puniceispirillum sp.
AATGTCGAAAGCTGGGAAGAAGCAGGGGCAAAGGATATGCGGCAACGCGCCTATGACCGCTGGACAGGGATGCTAGAGGCCTATGTGCCGCCGCCGATCGATCCGGCCACCAAAGAGGCGCTGGAAGCCTTTGTCGCCAGGCGCAAGGGCGAACTGCCCGACGCATGGTATTAGGAGATATATTTATCTGCTTGGCGGCTTTGAAATTTACGGTTAGTCTGAACCTACTGTTATTTTTGTATTTATTATCAATTGTCGATGTTGTTCGTAAATTGAGATCATTATGCAGTCTGACGCCCACAAACCATCGCGCAAAGGCCGCAACCGTCGGTTGGGACATAGTGATTCGACCCCACGCGAAAACCCCTTTGCTGGGCTTAAGCGTATTGATGCCTATAACCTACTTGATGAAGATGCGCTTGTGCGCATTGAAGCGCGTGCTGACTGGTTACTTAAGGAAATTGGCATAGAATTTCGTGATGACGAGGTCGCCTGTGCCTTGTTTCGCGCGGCAGGAGCAGATGTTCAGGGCTCACGGGTAAGGTTTGAAAGTGGTATGGCGCGCCAGCTTTGTGCAACTGCGCCAAATCAATTTACCCTCCATGCGCGTGACCCGCGCTATACAGTTCACATTGGCGGGGATCATCTGGTGCTGATGCCGGGCTATGGATCACCCTTTGTCACTGACCTTGATCGGGGACGGCGTTATTCGACGCTCGAAGATTTTCACAATTTCGTCAAATTGACCTATATGACGCCATGGTTACACCATTCGGGTGGCACCGTATGCGAACCTGTTGATATTCCTGTCAATAAACGGCATCTCGATATGGTTTATGCGCATTTGCGGCTTTCGGCCAAGCCGTTTATGGGTAGCGTCACATCACCCGCACGGGCAGCTGACTCAATCACCATGGCACAGTTGGTATTTGGCCAGCATTTTATGAATCAAAATTGTGTTATGCAGGGCAATATCAATGTCAATTCCCCTTTTATCTATGATGCCGCCATGTCAGGCGCATTGCGTGTTTATGCCGAGGCCAATCAATGTGTCGCGATATCCCCAGCGATATTTGGCGGTGCGATGGGGCCTGTATCCCCTGCTGCTATTGCCGCACAGACGCTTGCTGAAGCGATGGCAGGCATTGCGCTGTCACAACTTGTCCGGCCAGGCTGTCCGGTGGTGTTTGGCAGTTTTCACTCTACGATGAATCTGAAAAGCGGTTCATTGACCTTTGGAACACCCGAAGCCAATCTGGTAACGATGGTTCTATCACAGCTTGGCAGTCGGCTTGGGGTGCCGGTGCGTTCTGGCGGTGGCCAGATAACAGCGACGAATAGCGCCGATGGTCAGGCAATGCAGGATAGTAGTGATGCCATGTGGGCAACCCTGATTTCGGGTGCAAATCAGGTATGGCACGCGGCGGGCTGGCTTGAAGGCGGCCTGACAATGTCCTATGAAAAATTTGTGATGGATGCCGATCATTGTGGCATGATGCTACGCCTTCTTGGCGGCGTGGCTGTTAATGATGAAGCGTTACCCCAAACCCCTTATCACGAGGTAGATGTTGGTGAAAATTTCCTAGCCACAACCCATACAATCAGGCATTTCGCTACATGCAACTTTCAGCCGGATATTGCCGATGCGGGGGCTTATGAAATCTGGATGGAGAATGGCGCGCCAACGGCAGAACAACGTGCCAATCAGCGCTGGAAAGAGATGCTAGAGGCCTATATACCGCCGCCGATCGATCCGGCCACCAAAGAGGCGCTGGAAGCCTTTGTCGCCAAGCATAAGGGCGAACTACCCGATGCGTGGTATTAGGGGTGTTTTAAGTCTAACATACAAACGTCACAGCTATGTGCCAGAATAGTTATCAAAAAACTGACAAAATCATACAAATAAATCATAAAAACAGTCTTTGTTAACGATATGGTAACCAGGCACAGCATATACTTTGCCTATGACATTACGGTTCTTCAAATCAGGGTTTCATAAATTATGGCCGCCCGCCATGATGACGCGCGGTCTTTTGCTATTGATGCTGTTATTATCGTCTCCCCTTTTGGCGGCTGATTTTGACAAGGGGGTACGCGCCTATAAGGGGAATGATTATGCGACAGCACTTGCCGAATTGCGGCCATTGGCCGAACAGGGGCATATCGCGGCGCAAAATATGCTTGGCGTGATGTATGACAGGGGCGATGGCGTGCAACCGAATTATGTTGAAGGGGCGCGCTGGTATCGTTTGGCGGCTGAACAGGGACTTGCGGAGGCGCAATATAATCTTGGCTTAATGTATCATGGGGGAGATGGCGTGCTACAGAATTATACCGAAGCGGTGCACTGGTATCGCATGGCGGCTGAACGGGGGTTTGCCAAGGCACAATATAATCTTGGCCTAATGTATTACATTGGCAAGGGCGTTCCGCAAGATTATACGCTGGCGCATATGTGGGGCAATCTGGCACAGGCGCAGGGGGCAGACCGTGCCAATGAACTGGTCAGGATACTTGAAATTGGCATGTCATCGGATCAGATTGCCACCACCCAGAGCATGGCACGCAGATGCCGCGCCCAAGATTATAAAAATTGCAGTTAAGCAAAACCCTCTATTAACTATAAGCGCGCGTAAATCTTGGTTGCTACCCAATCCCTAATAAATTTTTGGCACATAAAGTTCGTCAGGAAGTACGCGTCTTTCATAATCCGGCTTGAACACGCGTTCGGGCAAGATAACCTTTTTATGCGGGATTTCGTGATAGTCAATTTTTGACAATATATGTTCCATACAATTCAGCCGTTCACGCTTTTTGTCATTGCCCTCGACAATATACCATGGGGCTTCGGGAAAGGATGTGCGTTCAAACATTTCTTCCTTGGCGGTGGTATATTGTTCCCAGCGAATGCGGGCTTCCAGATCAATAGGCGATAATTTCCACTGCTTCATCGGGTCTTCGATGCGCATCTGGAAGCGTAATTGCTGTTCTTCGTCGGTAATTGAAAACCAGTATTTCAATACAATGATACCCGAACGGATCAGCATCCGTTCAAATTCTGTAACGTCCTGAAAAAACTGTTCAACCTGATCTTCGCTGGCAAAGCCCATGACGCGCTCGACACCAGCGCGGTTATACCATGAGCGGTCAAACAGCACGATTTCACCGCCAGCTGGCAGATGCGGCACATAGCGCTGGAAATACCACTGGCTTAGCTCGCGCTCGGATGGCTTCGGCAAGGCCACAACGCGGGCAACACGCGGGTTCAAACGTTGCGTGATGCGTTTGATGACACCGCCTTTTCCAGCGCTGTCGCGGCCTTCGCAGATGATAAGAATCTTGGCGTTATGTTCGACCACCCAATCCTGTAATTTGATCATTTCAGATTGCAAGCGTAACAGATTCCGATAATAGGTCTGATTATCAAGGTGATCTGCGTTCCGCGCGCGCAGAGCCTCACGAAGTTCAGGCGAAAGCATAGGTTCGCTGAATTCGGTTTCGAACATTTCTTCCAGCGTTTCTTCAAGTTCTAACGCTAGCCAGTCTTTTTCTTTATAATCGTCTTTGGCCATCTAACTTTGATCCTCATACGCAACACGCGCGTATATGTTGCGTAAATTGTACGCCTTTTCATGTCTTTATGCCACTTTCTAAATCGGTGGGGTAGGCTATAGCTCGTCTGAAGTGTCGTCTTTATTACAGGGTGCTGGATTTCCCTATGCTGACAAGCGGCTGAACACTGCACGGGCATTATCTTCAAAGATCATTTTCTTTTGCGTATCATCAAGTGCTCTATTGCCATCAATATAGCGTTTCGTGTCGTCATAATAATGTCCGCTATGCGGATCAATGCCGCGCACCGCGCCAATCATTTCCGAGGCAAACAGGATATTCTTGACTGGAATGACATCGAGCAGCAGATCAATACCACGCTGATGATAAACACAAGTATCAAAAAAGATATTATTCAGCACCCGTTCATTCAGATCGCCCAAGCCTTTATCCTGGGCAATCCCGCGAAAACGCCCCCAATGATACGGCACCGCGCCACCGCCATGCGGGATGATGAATTTCAGCTCGGGAAAATCGACAAACACGTCCGAAAACATGAAATGCACAAAGGCGGTGGTATCAGCGCCCAGATAATAGCTTGATGTAGTGTCCAGTGAATGCTGGCACGCGCCTGATACATGGATCATCGCGGGCACATCATATTCGACCATTTTTTCGTAAAACGGGTACCAGTAGCGATCCCCAAGGCGGGCGTCTTTCCAGAAACCGCCAGATGGGTCAGGGTTCAGGTTACAACCAATGAAGCCCATTTCTTCGACACAACGGGTCAGTTCGGCAATACTGCTATCGATGCTGGTTTCGGGGCTTTGCGGTAGCTGACAGACAGGTGCAAAATTATCCGGAAACAGCGTACAGACGCGCTTGATCAGATCATTGCAATGCGCTGTCCAGGCGGCGGATGTGCTGGCATTGCCGACATGATGCCCCATCCAGCTTGCGCGCGGTGAAAAGATTGTCAGATCGGTGCCACGTTCCTGTTGCAGTTTAAGCTGGTTATTAGCAATTGAGTCACGAATTTCATCGTCCGAGACCGCCATCGTACCTTTTTCAAACAGATGATCAGGGTTTTGCACCAGCGCGTCTTTTTGCGCATTCCGATAGGCTTCGACACCTGGCGGTGTTGTTGTATAATGGCCGTGGCAATCAATAATCATTCTCTTATCCTTTCATCCAGCTGTGTAGTTAGGCGTTATCAAATCCATATAGCCGTGCCGGATTATCAACCAGAATTTTACGTTGCAGATGTTCATCACGTGCCAGAAGCGGCACCAGATCAAGCAGATCACCATCATTAGGCATGAATTTTTTGATGTTAGGATGTGGCCAGTCAGTCCCCCATAAGGTTCGGTCTGGGGCAATTTCAACGAGTTCCTGCGCATAGGGGACAGCGTCATAGAAAGGCGGGCCGGCGGCCGAAATACGTTCTGAACCACAGATTTTAACCCACCAGTTTTCGCGCTCTAGAAATTGCTTCAGGATTTGAAAGGCGTGTTGATGGATTCCGGCATTGGTTGGAACGCGCCCCATATGATCGACGATGATATCCATATCGAATTGCAGAAAGAAATCCTGAAAGCTGATAATATCTTCAGCATTCACATGGATCACCAGATGCCAGCCAAGCGGTTGCACGCGTTCCAGCACACGCGTCATCATATCCAGATCGGGGGTGCCGCCTAGATGGGTGACAAAATTAAAGCGCACGCCGCGCACGCCGCCTGCATCAAGATCGGCAAAATCTTCATCCGAAAAGCTGTCATTGGCAATGCATACACCACGATAGTTTTTAGGGTTATGCTTGATGGCATCCAGCATGGCGCGGTTATCTGGACCATGACAGCTTGCCTGTACGATCACCGCGCGCTCGATGCCCAGCTTAGCATGAAGTTCGGCCAGCTTTTCACGCGGACCATCTGGCGGATGATAGGTCGAGCTAGGATGATAGGGAAATAGATCATGTGGGCCAAAGACATGGCAATGTGCATCACATGCCTTGGCAGGGGCGTTAAAAACGGGTGTGCATGTATCGGGATCAGGTGGCATACAGCTTTTTTTGCCGTTTATATGTGTATCGGTTGAATCTGCCATATTACGCGCCTTTCCAGACTGACTTTGGAACAAAAACTTCTCCACGCGCAAGCAACCGTGCTGTTCGCAACAAGCCTGCGCCCAGAATGTCAAAATCACTGCCCGAAGCCAGCGTTAGCGTGACATCAAAAACACCGGACGGATGTTCTATCGTCAAGGCTTTTTGATTGTCATTTTCATCAGACTGCGGAAGCGTAGCAAAGTCATATATCGCACTGTCTGGATGGATCGCTGCTGTCGCTGCCGAAACCGCACCTAGCACGCCGATGGCCTTATGGCATATTTTTGGGATGAAGGTGCGAGTATGTATCGTGCCACCATTGACGGGGGCTGAGACAAGGCACATTTTTGGCACCGCTTTGTCTGCTACATCGCCCAGTCCCATGGCGTCACCGGCTAGCAAACGTACCGCTTCCAGCTTTTGCTTTAAATCGCCATTAGCATTAAGTGCATCAGGTGTTTCATGACCGCTAATGCCAAATTCTGTGGCGCGTAATGCCACGACAGGCATGCCGTTATCGACACAAGTCGCGCTAAAGCCCAGAAAATCATCGCGCTTTGAGCCTGTTGGCCATAATGACCCGCTCGCTGACCCAGCCAGATTGGCATAATGACACATAACGGGGGCTGATGTGCCAAACACACCATCAATGCGTGCATCACCATCATACAGAGGCAGACCATCACTGATCGGAAAGGACAGGCGGCACCGGTTGCCACTATTGGTCATAAAGACATCAATATGGGCGGTATCGCCATCACGCTTCAGCAGGCCGCTTTCCAGCGCAAAAGCGCCCACCGCCGAAAGTAAATTACCGCAGTTGGGCGTTTCATCCAGATCGTCCTGACCAACCAACGCCTGAATAAATGTATAATCGATATCACATCCATCATGCGATGAAGCATCGATAATCGCAATTTTCGAGGTCAGGGGGTCAGCCCCGCCCAGCCCGTCAATCTGACGGGGGTCGCCGTACGCGCCCATCACCCATTTCAAAACATTGTTACGCGTCATAATGTCCGCAGGCAGATCAGATGCCAGAAAATAGACACCTTTTGAACTGCCTCCGCGCATCTGCATATAGGGAATGGCGGTCTGGTTGCTCACTATGCGCTCATCTTTTCTTCGATCATATGCATCACCTGCATCGTTGGCAGACATTGCGCAAGACTGCTGTTTGGTTCACGTTTGTCCTTGATCGCGCTGATAAATTCACGGTCGATCAGTTCGATACCATTCATTGATACATCAACTTTTGATACGTCAATCGGAGCATTATATCCGTCAAATAGATCGTCATAGCTTGCTACATAGGTGCCTTTGTCGCAGATATAGCGGAAAAAGCTGCCAAGGGGTCCATCATTGTTAAAGGATAATGAAAGTGTACAGATTTTGCCGCTAGGCGTTTTCATCAGGATCGACATATCCATGGCAATGCCAAGCTCAGGATGCACAGGCCCTTGAACAGCATGTGCCTCGGTAATCATTTCGCCTGTCTGATACATGAACAGATCAATCGTATGACAGGCGTGATGCCATAGCAGATGGTCAGTCCATGACCGTGGTTCGCCCTTGGCATTTATATTGGTACGGCGGAAGAAATAGGTCTGCACGTCCAACTGTTGAATAGACAGCTTGCCAGCGCTTATTTCGTTATGCACATATTGATGCGAGGGGTTAAAGCGGCGCACATGTCCAGCCATTGCGATCAGGCCTGTTTCGGCCTGACGGGCAACCAGCTTTTGAGAATCAGCTAGCGTGTCAGCCATCGGAATTTCGATCAGCACATGTTTGCCCGCATCCATCGCGGCTAGCCCCTGGGTTGCATGAAGCTGTGTTGGTGTTGCCAGAATAACGGCATCCATATCAGCACATGCCAGAAAGGCGTCAAAATCATCAAAACGATGTGCCACATTATGCGTATCAGCCGCATTGTTGGCCTTGTCCATAGATGTTGCCATGACGGCGGTGATCTGGGCGTCTTCAATGGCGCTGATCGCATCCATATGCTTGGAACCAAAGGCGCCATTGGCACCAGCAACACCGATTCTTACCTTACTCATAAATGACTCCTTGATGATATGAGGCTATGCACTGTCTTTCAAAATTTGCAATCCATAGGCCGTATTGGATACTGGCACATGATAGAAACGATATAGCTCTTCGACTTTTGGTGCCATGGCACCGCGCATAATGTTCCACATGATCATCTCAATCCCCTCAGAACCAGCTTCACGGACAAAATCTGCATGGGTGAGTTTGGTGTTGGCAATGGGATCATTGACCAGATTATCCATGAAAGTATTGTCAAAGTCGGAATTGATAACCCCGGCGCGCTCGCCCTGAAGCTGATGCGACAGACCTCCGGTACCCCAGATTGAGACGTTAATATCTTCGCCATAACTTTGAATGGCTTTGCGGATTGCGATGCCCAGATCGTGGCATCTCTTTGCGGTTGGCTGAGGATATTGAATAACATTCACACAAAGTGGAATGACCTTTACTGGCCATTCAGCCGGGGCGTCATAGGCCACGGATAAAGGCACGGTCAAACCATGATCGACCGGCATGTTATTGCTGATGGCCATGTCGAATTCATCAAGAACCAGACTTTCTACCAGATGCCATGCCAATGCTGGATGCCCCTGAACAGCGGGGACTTTACGTGGACCATAACCTTCATCCGCTGGCAGGAATTTGTCCGATACGCCAATAGTGAAGGTTGAAATCTGTTCTAGCGAAAAGGCCGAAGCATGGTCATTATAGACAATGATGACAACATCAGGTTTGTTTTGGGCGTGCCATGCGCGCGCTGGCTCCAGCCCTTTAAAATAGCCTTGCCAATAGTCTTCGCCTTGTTTGCCATGATCGATGGCGGCACCAACCGCCGGAATATGCGATGTGCCCATGCCTGAAAAAATATTAGCCATTGTCACTTTCCCCCTTAAAACGGTTGCCGTCAATTGGGCGGCCACCATTTAGCATCATGTTCTGGAAGTCTTCAAAACTCATGCCTGTACCAGACATTTTCGCGCCAATCTGTTGCATATTTAGCCCGTCAAAGGCAGCAATCTTGAACGTGTAATAAATATTGCCACCAAGCTGTAACATGCCTAGCCAGTCGCGCTCGAGAACAGCTTTGCGCTGGGCGTTGCTCATATCAAACTGGTTAATATAGGCGGTTTCATCCTCTTTGAATTGGGCGCGGTTCTCGGCTTTGTTCAGCGACATGCAGAACATGTTCAATCCATAGCCATTCTGGTAATGCGCGGCGTCTTGCACATAGGTGCCGGGGATCGACTCGAAATCATTTTCAGGTGCTACTTCGGTCATCATCTTGCCTTTTGACAATTAGCATAATATCTGACAGTAAATTAGATTGAAAATAAGAACAATATTCAAAAATAGAACGGATCGTTCATGAAATGGAACATAAATGATATTCCTGTCTTTGTCGCTGTTGCTGAACATGCGGGCATAAGCCTTGCCGCGCGCAAGCTTGGTATGCCGAAATCATCGGTATCACGCGCGATCACCCGACTTGAAGCGGCGCTTGGCCTTAGCCTGTTTGATCGTAATACGCGTAATCTACGCCTGACTGACGAGGGGCAGGTGTTCCTGTCACATGCCAGCATGATTGTCGAGCAGGCCGAAGCCGCCAGTGCCGCGCTGGCGGGTATCCAGAAGCGCCCTTCGGGCAATTTGACGGTGGCGGTTCCGATGGCCTTTAGCCGCGAGATCATTGGTGGTCGGCTGGCCGAATTCACGGCAGCCTACCCAGATATAAATCTGGATATCCGCGTTGTTGGCCATCCGGTTAATTTGATGACAGATCATATTGATCTGTCAATTTCGCCAGATGTGCAGGAAGATTCGGATCTTTATTGTCAGACGTTGATGCGGACGAAACTGATCTGGGTTGCTAGTCCCACTTATCCCGGGCTTGATGCGGTGACGCCCGATATCGCGTCAATCATGGCGCATTTGCGGTTTTGTGAACAGCGTTATCTTTTGCGTAAAATGCCTGTTCTTTTTGATGATAATGCAACGCCGCCACGACGCTTTCTTAATTGCCTTGGAGCGATGCCAGTCAATGATCCCGTATTGTTGCGTGAAACCATCAAGCAAGGTGGCGGCATCAGTTTTTTGCCCGATATTTATTGCAAACCTGACTTGGCATCAGGTGAGCTGGTGCAAATATTGCCTTCGGTTAAGCTGGACAAGGATGCCACGGTTTCGGCACTTTATCTGCGGCACCGATTTGTACCGCAGAAAATCCGCGTCTTTATTGACTTTGCCAAGGCATGTGTTGCTGCGGCAAGATAATCTGCAAAAAACCTAGTAAAGATCACCCCATCGCGGCGCGGATTTCCTCATCGGCCATTTCACGTCCCAGATAGGCTTCGACGACTGCCGGATCATTTTTTACAAATTCGGGCGTGCCTTCGGAAATTTTCTGACCATGGTCAAGGACGCTGACTGTTTCACAGGTATTCATCACGACTTTCAGAATATGCTCAACCACAACGATGGTCAGGTTATAGCGTTCTTTCAGCGTCATGATTGTCGCCATCAGATTATCAACATTGACCGGAGATAGACCCGCGCCTGGTTCGTCAAGCAACAGCAATTTAGGCCGTGTTGCAATCGCCCGCCCCAAAGCCAGCAAACGACGCTGGCCACCTGATAGTTCAGCCGCCGGAATTTCGGCATGTTCCGCCAGTCCGATAAATTCCAGCAATTCCATCATTTCATCGCGGACGATAGCATCCTGACGGCGCACTTCGGCACCTTTGAAAAATGGTGCCAATGGGCTGTATTTGGTATGTGGATGATAGCCAACCATGACATTGTCCAGCACGCTTAACTCGCCATAGAGACGTAAAAGCTGGAAAGTCCGTGACAAGCCCTGTTCAGCAATGAAATGCGCAGGTTTGTCGGTGATGTCGATACCGTCAAATTCGATATAGCTGCCAGCATCAGGCTGATACACACCCGTCAGCAAATTGAAAAAGGTCGATTTGCCCGAACCGTTCGGCCCGATCAGGCCATGAACAGTGTTTGGCTCTACTTTCAGGCTGACCTCATTGATCGCCTGCAATCCGCCAAAACTTTTGCTGAGATTACGCGTTTCAAGCAGTGCCATCTAAGCGCTCCTCACTTTGTTTGATAAAGCGACGGTTGCGCTGGAAGCCTTCGATCCAACCCCCAATACCGCGCGGCATGAACAGTACCAGTAGCACCATGGACAGGCCAAACACGATTGGCTGGATGATGATGGGACGATCCATGAAATAGAACACCAGATCTTTGGTCTGGTCATAGGCAATGGTGACAACAATCGCGCCAATCACACCGCCCCATACATTGCCGATACCGCCAAGCACGACCATCAGTAGCAAGGTAACCATTTCGATGATGGTGAAATTGTTGTGATGCAGATAACCCGGAGGCATATGCGCAAATAACGCACCAGCCAGACCGGCATAAACCGCGCTCAGCACAAAGGCGAGCAGTTTATATTTGACCACATTGATACCATTGACCGATGCGGCGATGGTGTCTTCGCGGATTGCCTGAAAGGCGCGGCCTGTTGCCGAGCGTAGAATAGAGAATGAAAAATAGATGCCAATAACGGCGGTGGTCATAACCAGATAATAATAGCTGGTAAAGCTCTCAAAAACAAAACTGCCAATGGTTGGTGGCGGGATCATCATCAAACCAGTGCTTGATCCCAATTGTGGTGTTACCGCAATCATAATCCTTACAGACTCACCAAGGCCAAGGGTGGCAAGTGCCAGATAAGCACCTTCGAGCCTGACCGATGGCAAGCCAACGATTACGCCAGCAAGCGCGGTAACCAAAACGGCAATCGGGATCGCTACCCAAACCGACAAGCCAAAGCCCCATGTATCGCCAAAACTGCCTGGTTCAAGTGCCAAGATTGCCGAGGTTACAGCGCCAATCGCATAGAGTCCGATGTGGCCAACTGTGACCTGACCACAAAAGCCTTTGACGATATTCAGTCCGACCGCCAGCAGAATGAACAGACAGGCACGATTGGCCAGATTAATCAAATATTCACTAAATAAAGATGCTAAAATATAGGGCAATGGCAAGAGCGCGATATAGGCAAGAACCCAAGGCAGAAGCCGATGTTTACGCGCTAACGTTTCACCAAATGCTACAATTTTTTCAATAATTAAAACAAAGACATTCATCTGTTCAATTGTCCATCTCACAGGGGGAGGGATAAAGCTGGGGCAAGGATGTCTGCCCCAGCTTCACATAGTGTTCTATGACCTATTCAAGGCCAAATTCGATAGGCATGGTTACACGGGCAAGAACTTCAGTTTCAAAGTTTTCGCCACCCTTTGTGTAACCGATCAGAACAGCTGTTCTGTTACCGTCACGGCACTGTGGTGTTGGCGCGGCACAGAAGCTGATTGGGCCTGATGCCAGACCTTCATAGTTCTTTACACCAGCAATCGCATCGCGAATAGCAGTACGGTCAGCTTTCAATGATGCGCTGTCCAGACCAAGGTCGGTGCTTTTCAGAGCTTGTTCCATGATCCGTACAAGGTCATATGCCTGTGAGAAATCATGGTCAGGTGCGTGGATGCCATACTTTTCTTTAACCATTGCGTTGAACAATTTAGCAATTGGGCGCTGATCAGCAGCAGCATAGGCAGCTGTAAAGAACACGCCTTTGACAGCATCGCCAGCAATCCGTGGCACAGGGGCATTAGACGCTGAAGATGAACCGATACGGCGTACATCTGCACCAATACCTGCTTCATATGATTGCATGAGCGCACGTGCCATTGTCTCAGCCAATGCAGCAACCATGATACCGTCAACATTCATTGACTTGATTTTCTGCATATGTGAACGGAAATCGACTTCTTTTTCCTGCACATTGGCGATATAGGCTGGCTCGGCACCAAACTGCTTTTTGATCTGACCCTGCATGGCAGCACAGTCATTGACCGATGCCGCATCAGCCGCACAGATATAAGCAATTTTCTTACCAATGTTGTCACCAACATATTTGGCGTTCACACCACCGTAATAACGGCCAGACACAGGAACGCGGAATACCCACTCACTGCCTTTCTGGGTGATTTTTGCATTTGTTGAATGCGGGATCAACTGCGCAACGCCAGCTTTGGCAGTTACGTCAACAATCGGCAAAGACACTGAAGAACAGGTCGAACCGATAAGCATATGAACCTTTTCCTGGAAAATAAGCTTATTGGCGTTAGCGACACCTTTATCTGACTTACATTCGTCATTCATCAAGGTGGCTTTGATCATATTGCCATTGATACCACCAGAATCATTGATGGCTTTGATTTCGTCCATCATCATCTGACCGTATTTTTGGCCGTTCTCACTGACCATACGCATTGTGATACCAACACGGATATCACCAGCAAATGCGGCTGTACTGGCAAGGGCAACACCCCCAACAAGCAAGCTAGCAAAGGTTGATTTCATGATATTCATCTTCTCCTCCATTTTAGCAATTATTACATTTTGCCTTCTTTAGTAGCGTAGCGCGAAATGTTTACCGTTCGCTATGCCTTTACCTTTGCTTCGATTCCAAACAGTCCCGAAGGGCGGAACATGAGTACAAGAATCAAAAGCAAAAATGCGTAAATATCTTTATGGCTTGGCGATATATAAGCCGCCCCAAGATTTTCGAAAATACCAACCATGATGCCGCCAAGGATCGCTCCAGGCAATGACCCGAAACCACCCACGACAGCCGCCGCAAATGCCTTCATCAGCATCAGATAGCCCATTTCAACCTGAACCGACTGCATCGGACCAATCAAAACGCCAGCCGCTGCGGCCAACGCGCATGACAGACCAAAGATCAGTGAAATCATCAGCGGTACATTGATGCCCATCAAATAGGCAATGTCTTTGTTATGGGCGACGGCACGCACAGCCAGACCCATCTTTGTATGGCGCAGGAAATAATGAAGCGCCGCCATCAATACAACAGAAATGACCGCTGTTAATACATAGCTTTCGGGGACTTCAATATCACCAGCAAATTGCAGGCGCGGAATATAATCCAGATTGGCGCGGAATGGCTCGGCCTCGGCACCCCAGATAAAATAAGCCACATTTACAAGCGCGACAGACATGCCAAAACCACAAATAATCATGCCCATGCCAGCGACTGTATAGCCACCACCAGCGCTGGTTAATCGTCGGTAGAAGACACGTTCAACAAACATGCCTAATATTGCCGTCAATATCATCGCCCCGATCAATGCGACCGGATAGGGAAGCCCTACATTATTTGCCAGAACCAAACCAAAAAACGCGCCAAACATATACATTTCACCATGCGCGAAATGCACAATGTCTAAGCCTGAATAAATCAGCGATATACCCAATGCGACAATGCCGTAAACGACACCAATCGTGACGCCAAAAATGATGAAAGCCATCAGAGAATTATAATCGAAGTCCATGTTATTTTAGTTCCCTAACTTTATGCGGTCAGCTTTTTTGACGTATTAGCGACTGATCCACCGAGGAATGATTCCTTGACCGCCGGATCGTTGATTAAATTCTTGGCTTCACCTTCCATCATGATGATGCCATCGCGAATGATATAGCCATACTGGGCAAGGATAAGTGCCATACGCACATTCTGCTCAACCACAAGAATGGTTACACCGGATTTTGCAATTTTATTGATGTTGGCAAAAATCTCTAGCACAACTTTGGGTGCCAAAGCGGCACTAGGCTCATCAAGCATCAGCATTTTCGGATTAGCCATCAAGCCGCGTCCGATCACCAGCATTTGCACTTCACCACCTGATAAAGTGCCTGAAAGCTGTTTGCGACGTTCGCGCAGAACTGGGAAAAATGTATATACTTTTTCAAGATCGGCCAAGGTGCCAGCACGGTCATTGCGCGTATAGGCACCAAGAACCAGATTTTCCTCAACCGTCATGGCTGGATAGGCTTCTTTAGACTGAGTGACCTGGACTAACCCCAACCGCATTCTTTCATGTGGCTTCAAGGCAGCAATATCGACACCGTCAAAGAACATTTGGCCTTCCATCAAAGGCAGAAGACCAGAAACTGTTTTCAGCAAAGTTGATTTACCGGTACCGTTACCACCAAGTAACGCAACGATAGAGCCGCGCTCAACGTTCATGTCGATGCCGCGTAAAATCTTTAATTTGCCGTAGCCAGCGTGAACGTTTTTAAGTTCAAGCACGCATTTCTCCCTTAATTATTGATAAAATCCTAACATTTTTATCTTGGCGAAACATAGCTTATATACCAAACAAATTGTCAAAATTGATTAAAAACCATCATTTTATAGTTTTAACTTATTGTATGTTGATCAGAAATCCTTGTTCATGCGTGTCAGAATTTCTTTGACAAGATGGTGCGGGTCAGCCTGCCACCAGTTATGAGCTGAGAAAATTTCAATTTCGACAGGTCCTTTAAATCCGCTTGTTTCAACGGCGTTTCGTAATGTAGGCAGGTCAATAATACCGTCGCCTGGCATGCCGCGATCTAGTCGCACATCTCTGGTTTCGGCCAACCAGTCAGCAACATGGTAATTGACGATACGATTCCCGGCGCGGCTGATCTGCGCCATCAGGTCGGGCTCCCACCAGACCGCATAGCTATCCAGCGCGATTCCAACATTATCTGAGCTGTCTAGCTGATCGAGTATATCATTAGCCTCACGCAGGCTGCTAATCACCGATCGCAAGCCACAGACCATCGGATGCAAAGGTTCCAGCGCGATTGTTATGTTGCGTGATCTGGCGATGGGCAACAGGGTCGCCAGCATGTCTATGGCGTTGCCACGCGTCTGTTCCAATGTTGTGTCATTGGCATCAAAACCACCTGTAATAGCCACGACGCTTTTGGCGCCAATGGTGGCGGCCATATCCAGCATGCGCGTGCCATTTTCAATGCCTTGCATCAGTTCCATTGCGCATAGGGCATGTGCTTTTACGCCACTATCATCAAGCATTCGGCGCGCTGTTTTCTCCCCGACAGCGTCAAGCATTGGTCGCCAAACAGCGGCCATGCCCACCTGATTGCGCGCCAACACATCCAGCGATGACGCAAAATCGCATTGCTCGAGCAAGCAGACCTGATGAATGCAAATATCGGCCTTTGTTAGTGTGCGCATGGCGTTACCATATGGCGTTACCATGTTGCCCGCCCGCCAGTCACATCAAAAATCTGGCCGGTGGTGAAACTGCATTGTGGTGAGGCAATCCATGCCGCCATGGCGGCGACTTCCTGTGGTGTGCAAAAACGGCCCATTGGAATCCGGCTTTTCTTATCACTGATATAGTCTTGCGACATGCCGGTTAACAAATCGGTTTCGGTAATGACTGGCGCGATGCAGTTTACTGTGATTTCCGATGGTAATACTTCACGTGCCAGCCCTTTGACATAACCAACAAGTCCGGCTTTTGCTGCGCCGTAAGGGACCGCGCCCGGATTGCCTTCCTTGCCCGCGACCGATGACATCACGATGATCCGGCCTTTGCCTTTTGTTCGCAGATGCCTGAGAACCGGTTGTACCGACAAAAACACGCCGGTCAGGTCGATATCGATAACCTGTTGCCATTCTTCCAGCGAATAGTCCCATAATGGTTTGGTTGGGCCATTAATGCCGGCATTGGCGACGATCCCGTCAACATCACCCATTTCTGCTATGGTGGCGGCAAAGGCATCGGCGACACTGGTTTCATCACTGACATCAACAATCTGATAATCGGCGAATATCGAATTGTCTTTCATGCCAGTATCATCAAGATCCCAACCGCAAACACGTGCGCCAAGATTGTGAAAATAATCGCTAATGGCCAGCCCGATTCCGCGCGCTGCACCTGTCACGATGAATGTTTGTCCGGTCAGATCAAGCGGTCGTTGCATCTGTTCACTCCCTGGCGTTTAACCTAACTATTTGGTACCCACTGCAAAATATGATTGCCAACGGCGACTAACGCGTCATCCTGATTGGTGATTTCGATATCGCCAACTGACCGACGCCGTGTCGTATCAATTGACGTTATACGATAAACCAGCGAAACCGTATCGCCCAGAAAAACTGGCTTTAGAAAGCGTATCTTGTCATAGCCGACAGACACGGGCGTTTCATCAGCATCACGGCAATGCGCAATAATCATTGTTGAGACCGTTGACATAAAACCAACCATCAAGGCGCCATGTGCCATCAATCTTCCATAGGAAGATTTTTCCATATAGGATTTATTGACATGGTTTGGTGAGAAGTCTCCGGTAATGCCTGCAAACATATAAACATCGCTTTCTGACACCGTTTTACTGAAACGCGATTCATCACCAATTTTAACATAGAAATCATCCATCTCTATCTCTCCTGTCTAATGATCTTTACCCATTCATCTATAGCTATTGCGGCAAATTAATCCGCGTACCACTGGTTGCCGACTCCATGACGGCCAATGTTGCCATAAGTGATTTTGTAGCGTCGTCGGCGGTAATTCGTGGCTCTTCTTCGCCGCGCACAACCGCACATAGATGCGTGCATTGCGCCCGATAGGCGTCGATGAACTCAGTGGCAATTGGCGTATCGCTGATCACGTCGCCCCAATCACCTGGTGATGCATCATGCCGCCACAAAACCAGATTAGGAAATTCCAGCGCCGCATCTGCGCCCAGAAACCGCATGCTGTTCTGGCCGCTTTTTGGAAAACGGTCGCTTTCGCCAATGCCAAATTCCCATGTCCAGGGTGACGGTGTCCGGTCAGACAGCAAAAAGGTGCCCACCGCCTGATTGGCAAACCGCAGGCTGATGGCAACGGCATCTTCCTTGTCGAAATTCTGGTTATGGTTGGTGACTTCGGCAGATACAGAAACGATATCACCACAAATGTAGCGCAATAGATCCATCTCATGGATCAGATTCGTCAGTACAGGACCGGCCTTGGCATCCTTGCGCCAGTCTGGCTCATAATAAGGCGCGTCCTTTTTGGCGTTCCACTGGCCAGTCATGCCAATAAGCTGGCCTAATACACCATCGGCAATCATCTGTTTGGCTTTATGAGCGCAAGGATAGTAACGCCGTTGATGCCCCACCAGAACATGCAGATTATGCTGGGTTGAATAGGCGATGATCTGGTCAGCTTCTGCCACTGTGGCGGTAATGGGCTTTTCGATTAGCAGATGCACGCCTGCCTGCATACAAGCCATCGCATCGTCAAGATGCCGTTCGGTTGGCGTGGCAATGATAATCGCTTCGGCACCACTTTTTGCGGCCATTTCACCAGCACTTGCATAGATAGGCACGCCGCATGAGGCTGCATAATCTGCTGCCGCTGGCGACGGGTCGGCAATAGCAACCAGTTCACCTTGCGGTGTATGGTCAAGCGCATCAATATGGCGCTTGCCAATGACGCCAGCACCGACGAGACCAATTTTGACGGGGGACATTATAAAGTCTCCATAAAAAATGATGTATCCATGATCTTTAAAGTATCGGCGATAAGCGGGGTGAATGACATTTTGTCCAGAATATCGTTTTGCAGATCAATGCCGGGTGCAATCTCAATCAAACAGACGCCTGACCTGGTTAGTTGGAACACGGCACGCTCAGTCACATATAAAATATCCTGTTTCTGACTTAGCGCCTGTGATCCCGAAAAGGTAATCTGGTCAACATTCTGTTTGAATTTGCCAATTTTGCCAGCGCTGATAACTGACAATGTGCCATCGCCAACGGCCAGCTTTGTGCCGCCAGTATCAAAGGTGCCGCAGAATACGACTTTTGCTGCATTTTGCGCGATGTCAATAAAGCCACCTGGCCCCACCGTATTACCTGCCAGCTTGGAAACATTGACATTACCTTGTGCATCAATTTCGCCAAAGCCAAGAAAGGCAATGTCGAGTCCGCCCCCCGAATAGAAATCAAATTGTGATGGACCATCAATCATGGAGCTGGGGTTCAGCGCATAACCAAACAGGTCGCCATCCAGCAAGGTGCCACCATAGGTGCCATGTTCGATAGTCTGGTAATAGCGCCCTTCAGCATGTTCGGCAGTAACAATTTTGGCCACTTGGTCGGGAATACCAAACCCGTAATTAACCACCGCGCCATCATGCAGTTCAGTACGTGCCCGACGTGCAATCACCATGCGCGCCGAAAAGGCCGGCATGTCACGCGGAACATCAGGGTTTGTTTTCTGGCCTGATACAGCCGCGTCATAGATCAATTCATAGCCCTGTCTTTGTTCGGCATCAATTACCACCGCATCAACCAATGCCGATGGGATGCGTACTTCACGCGCGGGCAAGCTGCCACGTGCCACTTTGCGTTTGACCTGAAAGATGACCTTGCCACCGCTATTATGCGCTGCTGCTGCCATCGCATAGATGTCTAGGTTTGCGGGTTCTTCTTCCAGCGAGATATTGCCATCTTCATCAGCAACGGATCCCCGAAGTAATGCCACATCAACGGGTATCGGCAGATAGCGCAGATAATCTTTACCATCGATTGACATGACCTCGACCAGATCATCCTGTGCGGCATTATTCATATGCCCCCCCTCAAGGCGGGGGTCAACAAAGGTGCCAAGGCCGACATGTGTAATCAATCCCGGGCGTCCGGCGGCCACTTCGCGCATTAATTGCATCATCACGCCGCCAGGCAGGACATAGGCTTCGATTTCGTTATGACGCGCCATCTCCTGCATGCGTGGTGACCAAACCCAATGGCCGCCAATCACGCGGCGGGTCATGCCTTTATGAGCAAAGCGGTTCATCCCGCGGCTGTCACGATCACCAATACCAAGCGCATGAATACAGGTCAGTCCATTTGGATGGCCGTTATTCAAAAAGCGTTTTTCGACTGCCGCGTGCAGACTTGTCGCCTCAACCAGTCCGCCCCCTCCGCCAATCAAGCCGATTGTGGCATTGTCCGGGATTAGGTCTGCGGCCTGGTCTGCCGAAATGAATTTATTATCACCCATTATTCAGTTCCGTTGTTAACGATCATTATCCACATTCCGTATTACCTATTCGATATTGTATAAGGATGTGTCGCCTTTCATCAGGCTTTTTGCCATGACCACACGATGAATTTCTGATGCGCCGTCATAAATCCGGTAAATGCGGGCATCACGGTAATAGCGTTCAATGGGCAGGTCGCGGCAATAGCCCATGCCGCCAAAAATCTGTACAGCACGATCCACCACATGCCCCAGCATTTCGGCAGCCTGGACTTTCAGCATTGAAATGCTGGCACGTGGATCTTCACCCTGATCGATCCGGCTTGCTGTTTGCCATAAAGCCAGCCGTGTTGCGTTAATGTCCATTGCCGAATCTGCCAGCATTTGCTGAATCATCTGGAATGTGCCGATCTGGGCGCCAAATTGTTTACGGTCTTGGGCATGTTCCAGCATCTTGTCCATGACATGCGTTGCTTTGCCAGTTGCACGCGCGGCTACCTGTGCCAGCCTGACCCGCCCCAATGTTGCCAATGCCATTTTCAATCCCTTGCCTTCGAGACCAAGTAGATGCGTGTTCGATAACCGCACATCGTCAAAGCTCATTTCGACATGCGAGGTGCCACGTAATCCCATCATCGGTTGATCGCGGCCAATAGTGAAACCGGACATGCCTTTCTCGACGATAAAGGTGGAAATACCGTTATATCCAGCCTCAGGGTCAGTCACCGCCGTGACCACAAAAAAGTCCGAATAAAGCCCATCCGAAATGAAATGCTTGGCACCGTTTAAAATCCAATCATCGCCATCACGCACAGCTCGTGTCTTGATGCTGGCGGCATCTGATCCGGCGGCTGGTTCGGTAAAGGCGACTGAACAGGTGCGCAAACCCTGAACAGTTGGCAAAAGATAGGTCTCAATCTGTTCAGCGTTCCCTTCAAGCAAGATTTCATACACATTGCCAAAGGCCCGCCGGATCAAAATGTCACTGGTATAGCCATATTGTTCTTCGGCCAGCATCCAGTCCAAAACCGACAAACCGCCACCACCATATTTGGTTGGAATATTGACAGCATAGAGACCTAGATCACGTGACTTCTGCTGTATCTCGGCAGCAATATCATCGGCCAGATAGCCTCGTGACTCAACTGTCTCTTCAAGTGGCATCAATTCGCGTTTCACAAAATCGCGAATGGTACGCACAAGAAGTCGTTGTTGGTCATCCAGCATAAAATGCATTAGAAATATCCCTTTGTTGCCCCACCATCGACACTTATGCCAGTGCCTTGAATATGGCGGGCTTCGTCCTGACAAAGATAATGCACCAGACTGGCAACATCATCAGGTTGACCAAGACGGCGGATACCCTCGGCTTGCATCCGTTCGGCGCGCACATCATCGACAGCTTTGCCTTCATCGCGGGCGCGTGTTTCCAGTAGCATCTGCAAGCGTTCAGTTTCGGTTTGACCTGGATTGATCCAGTTGACATTGACATCGTCCATATTGCCTTGTCCAGCCAACGCCTTGGTATAGTTGGCCAATGCCGCATTGACCGCACCGCCAACCATAAAGCCGGCATCGGGCGTTCTTGATGCCCCGCCAATAATCATGATCGCGGTACCATGTGCCGCTTTCAGCATCGGCCAAAATAACCGTGACATACGCACACCAGCATGAAATTTAAGCGCAAAACCATCGATGAAATCGTCATCAGATTGCGCGGGGAAAACACCCCCTTTGGTCGCGCCTGCGCTATGCACAAAAATATCACATGTATCATAATGTGATTGATAGGCCGCAAAGGCACTTTCACATCCTTCTAATGTTCGCAGATCGGCGGCGTGCGTCGCCACTGTGCCAGCGATATTGTCCTTGGCCTGTGCCAGATTTTTGGCATTTGACCCCAGAATCATAATGTCGGCACCGCTGAGGGCAAGCTTTTTGGCGATTGCCAAACCGATGCCACGTGACCCGCCAGTGATGATGGCTCTCTTGCCTGTCAGTGATGTTTTATTGTTAGATTGTCCGCTATCAGATTGCGTCATAGCCTATCCTTTCACGTAATGTGTTTCGATGCCCTTAACGAGGCCATATAAAGTATGCAGTGTTGGTACATTCAGATTGGCCTTTTTGGCTAGTGCCAATGGCCGGCCATAAATAAATTCAAGCTCACTTTGCCTTTGAGCAAGTATATCCAGACATAAAGATGATTTGTTGTCGCCAGTTCCGCCTGGTTGGGTCATCATTTTCAGCCCCGCGATAACCTCATTCTTATCCAGATTTACGTGCTGTGATTGGGCGATGCTGATCGCTTCGTCAAGGCCGCGGTAACATAGATCATGTAAGGCCTCTATATTGAGTATCTCGGTACTGGTCAGATTGGTAATACCAGATACCGCGCTCATGGTCAGATTGCCGATCAGCTTTTTCCAAATATCAGCATTTATATCTGCGCTTGGCTTAGTTTCCAGTCCGGCGGCGGTAAAGGCCGTGGCAATGGCATCAACACGTGGGGAAATGCCGCCCTGCATTTCGCCAATATAGGTTGGTACGCGGTCAAAATCCTGAATATGGCCAGCACCTAGACGCGCGCCAGCCATTGATGTCAGACCGCCAAGCACGTTGTCTGTTCCCAAAATCTCGCCCAGAATATCCTCATTTCCCAGCCCATTCTGGAAACTGATGAATACTGTGTTCTGCTTTGCCAGATGTTTCATGTTTTCGGCGGCAGTTCGGGTTGATGTGCCTTTGCATTGCACCAATACAATATCTATATCATCGATGTTTTCGGGCGAGGTGACAGCACGCATAACGTGGGTACGTTCACCGCCCAGTCCGGAAATTTTCAGCCCCTGTTTCTGAATTGCCGCCACATGTGCTTCGTCATGATCGACCAGCGTTACATCCATGCCGCCTTCATCCAGAATCATGCCAAATAGCGCGCCCATGCCGCCAGCACCCATTACCATTACTTTTGTTTGTGTTTTGACCATCTGACTACCCCCTAGATACCGGATTAAGCAAACCACCGACCGCCTGAATGCCAAGTAGGTACGAATTGAAGCCAAAGCCCACAATGGCGCCATCACACACAGGCGAGATCGTGCTGATCTGGCGAAAGGCTTCACGCTTAAAATTCTTTGATAGATGCACTTCGACCTTGGGGCCATCAAATAGTGCCAAGGCATCACGAATGGCATAGGACGTATGCGTATAGGCGGCGGCATTTATAACGATGGCACGTGTACTATGGCTGGCTTGCTGTAGTTGGGTGATTAATGCACCTTCGCTATTTGACTGAAACCAGTCTAGCGTCAGTCCAAGACTATCTGCTTTTTCACGGCTGGCAGTTTCAATTTCCCCCATTGTCATATTGCCATAGATATGTGGTTCACGCGTACCCAGCATGTTCAGATTAGGACCATTCAAAACCAGAATATCTGCTTTTATGTTATCTGCCATGCCATTCACTTTCTAAAAGGCCAACTCGATCACGCCAAGCGTGCCAAAATCAGCGTGAACGTTGCTACCAGCCGCAAAAGGCTGGGGTACGGTTGCTGCGCCAGTTGACAGAAAGTCGCCCGCATTCATGCAAATATGGCGGTTTGCCAGATGATTGACCAGATCAGCGGCGGCTTGTGCTGGCACACAGCGCATATCGCCAAGAAAATTTTCTGCTGGTGCCCTATCATCAACGCGCAAGGTGATAATGTGGTTTTGAAAGTCCAGATCGCGCCAGTCATGAATTGGGTCGCCAAATACAAACCCCATGCCACCACCATTATCAGCAATCGTTAGAAGTGAATTTTGTGCTTTGCTGGCACCTTCGACCTGATAACGGTTGCCGATAATTTCAATTGCAGGGTGCATTGTCATGATCTCGGCCATTTCTTCGGCACGCCAAGGTGTACCCCGCAAGGTGGGCGTTTCGGTCAGGCGAAAGGCAAATTCGGTTTCGGCGCGCGCTTTTGGAAAACGGGAAATGGGCAACTTCATATGTGTGCCGACATAACAGGTCGAAGCTATAATTCGCCCGGGAATGACATCATCATGCCCGTCCAATGCACGCATACGGGCGCTGGTGGCACCAACTTTCCACCCTACCAGATTTTCACCAAGCGCGTCGAACATGCGGTCCTGTACATAATAGGCCTCAATGCGGTTTTCCGGAAATTGGTGAGGCTCTAACTTTATGGGCGATGATGGGTCTGGCCATTTATCAGCAAGCATGTCTGCCAGCGCAGCAAGCTTGGTGTTATTATTGCTCATATCGTTAACTCTCCGTTGCGATCAGCAAAGCAATAACTTAGCCGAATAGAACAGTCAAAAAATGATGAAAAATCATCATGAGGTCAGATTTATTGGTTCCTTCCGTTTTTTGGGTTACATGTCGTGGTCGGAATGATGCTTTGTAATCCGCGATCATCTATCGGCTTTCGTTTCGCTATAGCCGGATGATGCTTTGTAATCCGCGATCATCTATCGGCTTTCGTTTCGCTAAAGCCGGATGATGCTTTAAAAATAGGTTTCGGGAATGTTGTCCGAGGTGAAAATCTGGAAATCAACCAGCTCATTAATGCTTTCGGACGCCATGCCATGATGCGCCGATATGATTTCAATAGCGCGCAGAACCTGACGTGCGGGGTTCGAATCAATCACGATGTCGATCAACCCTGATCGTAGATGTGTGATTGTTTGACTATCAAGATCATGGACGATTTTAACAAAATCAAAGCGCTGTTTTTCGCCCTGCGTGCTTTTGATCAGCATTTCCAGCATATCGTCATTGGTTGTCGAATAAAGCGCTCTGATATTTGTATTTTGCAGCACTGTATTACGTATTTTCGATAAGGTGTGATCAAGTATCGGTTCACGCTTGATGATGACCAATTGATTCTGTTTATCCATAGCATTGAAAAATTCAGTAAATCCGCCAAACCGGTCTTGCAATGACTGGGCGTGTTTTTCAGGTGCGATGACCAATACTTGTCCACCGCCGCGACAAATGGCTTCGCAAAGTTTTGCTGCTGACTGGCCAGCGCCAATGTCATTGATACCAACATGCGAATGCCGGTTGCTGTGCAGAATATCGGTGCTGATGGTCAAGACAGGTACAATGCCTGCCAATGCGTCAATTTGCGTGGCAATATCGGGATGGTTGTTGCCATATATAATTATACCATCTCGATAACCAGCGATATCGCGCAGATGCGCCGCCAGCTTGTCGGGTGCATCATCCTCAATATGTGTGCGATAGACAGTAACCGGAATGTTCGCAAAGCTGGTTGCCATCTGAAAGGCTTTGGCCAGCCGATCATAATAAGCAGAATGTTTACGTGCCAAGACCGCCTCAATGCGCAAAGTCCGTTGATCAATTTCGGGCAAAACACGCCGTGTTCCCAGCGTTCGTGCACTATCTAATACTTTTTTCATGGTTTTGAGGCTGACGCCGCCGCGTTCATTCAAAACGCGGTCAACCGTTGCGGTGCCAACACCAGCGTGACGGGCAATATCTTCGAAACGGTTGTTTTTAGATTTTGGTTCCATACAACTGATCATTACCAATAGCTTGATCAAAAACAATCATTTTATGTCAGGCTTTGATCTGAATGAACTTCAACACTTGGCTTTTACCGATATGCGCATCTCAAATATGCCGTCACGTAAGCAGATGAATAAACGGATTGGCGGTGGGTGTGAATAACTGTTATCACCCTACATTTTGAAATGAAATAGGACGCCCGTAAGCTATTTATACCTGATGGTGGCGTATATCACATCAAAAGGCATACCATCTTTAAAAAACGGTATGATGAATTTATTGTGACCTTTATGTAGACTGTGACAAGGACGGCAAGCCATGGCGAAAAATACCCAAAATACTGACGCAGTAGGATTTGGTACCCAGATCCGCAAATCACCTTATTTTGATGCAACAATGCGGTGGGGCGCGGCGGGCTTTTCGGTTTATAACCATATGTATATACCGCGTGATTTTGGCGATCCGGTGCAGAATTTCTGGAACCTGGTCAATGACGCGATCCTTTGTGATGTTGCGGTTGAACGCCAGGTTGAAATCACCGGGCCGGATGCGGCGCGCTTTGTCCAATTGTTGAGCCCGCGTGATATATCTAAATGCGCTGTTGGCCAATGCAAATATGTGATCCTGACCAATGATAAAGGTGGCGTCCTGAATGATCCGGTGATGTTACGACTTGGCGAAAATCATTTCTGGTTTTCACTGGCTGATAGCGACATTCTGTTCTGGGCACAGGGCGTTGCGGTCAATGCCAACATGGATGTGACGATCACCGAGCCAGATGTGTCCCCGCTTCAGTTGCAGGGGCCAAAGTCTGGCGAAATTGCCCATGCTTTGTTTGGTGATGCGGTTGCTGATTTACGCTATTACTGGCTGACCGAGCTTGAATTTGAGGGCATTCCGCTGGTGGTATCGCGAACCGGATGGTCAAGCGAACTTGGCTATGAAATTTATCTGCGTGATGGCTCAAAAGGCGACCAGCTATGGGAAGCGATCATGCAGGCTGGCGCGCCGTTTGGTCTGAAGCCAGGTCATACATCGTCAATTCGCCGGATCGAGGGTGGCATGTTGTCCTATCATGCCGATATGGACATCGATACCAATCCATTTGAACTGGGTCTTGATCGTTTGATTGATTTGGATATGGACGCAGATTTTATTGGCAAGACGGCATTAACAACAATTCGCCAGCAAGGCGTTACCCGCAAGCAGGTAGGTCTGATCATTGATGGTGCGCCTTTTGCGGCCTCAAATACAACCTTTTGGCCAGTTGAAAGCGATGGGCAGGTGATCGGCAAGGTTACCTCGGCTATCTATTCACCTCGATTGGATCAGAATATAGCTCTGGCGATGCTGGATAGTGCGTATGCTGATAACGGCACCCGCGCTTTTGCTGAAACATCAGTTGGCCGTTTGCCCGTTACGGTTGTGCCGAAACCGTTTTACGATCCAAAAAAACAACTGGCGTCATCCTAGGGCTTGGATATGATGTTTGAATGTTGTGCGCTATTATGCATGGCGTCACCAAATAGGGGGCAATGACATGATAGATGCTGGCAAGGATGAAATTCTGTTATCCGAACTGTCCGATACAGGAGTGCTACGTCTTACACTGAATGATTCGGCGCGCCGTAATGCTTTGTCTGAAAAAATGCTGGCTACTATTCAGTCCACGCTGGATGCGGCGGCAGTAAATCCGTCAATACGCGTGATTGTGCTGGCATCGAATGGTCCTGCCTTTTGCGCTGGACATGATCTGAAAGAGCTGACTGCTGGGCGGGCGGCCGCTGATGGCGGTAAAGCTTATTTTGCCTCTATTATGACGCAATGCTCGACGATGATGCAGACGATCGTGCGTCATCCAAAGCCGGTGATTGCCGAAGTGCGGGGTATCGCGACCGCTGCCGGATGCCAGCTTGTTGCTAGTTGTGATCTGGCCTATGCTGCCGCCGATGCAAAATTTAGCACCCCCGGTGTCAATATCGGCCTGTTCTGTTCGACACCAATGGTGGCCTTGTCGCGGAATGTTGCCCCAAAATTTGCTATGGAAATGTTGCTGACGGGCGAAATGCATAGTGCCGCCCGCGCTGCCGAAATCGGTCTGTTAAATGCGGCGGTTGCCGAAGATAAATTGACCGAAGCCGTGATGGCAGTTGCAACAAAAATTGCTGGCAAATCAAGCATGACGTTGGAAACTGGCAAGCGCGCCTTTTATGAGCAGGCAGAAATGACGTTGTCAGACGCCTATGATTATGCCGCTGGTGTCATGGTTGATAACATGCTCAAGCGGGATGCCGAAGAAGGCGTTAATGCCTTTCTGGAAAAGCGCCATGCTGTCTGGAATGACAAGTAGCTATATCATCAGGATAATATCCAATAGGCCTACCAATAGCCCTTGATTGCGGTTATGCGTGAACCAAAATAGGCAATCCGCGCATCGGCATCATCACCAAGCATGTCAAAGCTGGTTTCCAGTATATCTTCAATGGTAGAAATCATCGGCGCCATTTCAAAAAGCCGTTTGGTTTTTGAAATTGGCACATCAATCACCAGATCGGCATAATCGCCATAGGGCGATAATATATCATCGGTAATCGCAACCGTTGGGATGTTCAGTGACCGCGCCGCCTGCACAAGACGAACCGTTTCGCTTGAATAGGGGGTTGTCGAAAAGGTAATCAATGTATCGGCAGGCGACATTTGTGCCAGATCCTGAGCCGAAGCCAGACCCGACTCGGTCATCAAATGAAAATTGTCAAACACCATCCGCCCCATATAACTCATATAGCTTGCAAATGCTTGCGCACTGCGAAAGCCAGCAATATGTACCCTGCGTGATGTGTGGATACGTGCGGCGACTTTGTAAATTTGTGCTTGTGTCTTGGCACTCCGATGCGTTTTGGGCGTATCGCTATTGACGTTATCATCGGCGGCTGATGATTTCGTGGCTGTCGGATATAAATCTGCGCGAACGGCGGTCTGAAACGCGGGATAGCCCGAAAAGCCCCATTTGCGTGTCAGGCGAATGATCGACAGTGGCGATACATCGGTCAGGGTAGCAAGATCGCGGATGCTTTGGAACGGAATATCAGCAAGCCCCCGAATAATTACCGCGCTTGCTTTTTGAAGGGTACGGCTCAAGCCAGCATGTTGTTGTTTTAGATCGTCATGTAGTCCCATGTGATGATCCTATGCAAGGCTGAGATATACCGCAAGTCTAAATTGTTACAATTGTAACATATATATTAGAAATATAACAAACGTTTTACATCCTATCCAGATATGCTACCACTAGAAGAGTGTAACCTTATCTAGGGAGAAGAACATGGAACTAAGGAAAATTATTGCGGGCGGCCTTGTCGCTTCATTTGCCGGATTTGGCA
>JABJBD010000136.1 GCA_018668795.1 Candidatus Puniceispirillum sp.
ACGCCATAAACGATCAGCGTCAATGATGGGGGTATCATTAGCCCTAGAGTGGCGGCACCAGCCAATGTGCCGATAATCATATATTCTGGATAGCCGCGTTGACGTAATTCAGGGATCGACATTTTACCAACAGTTGTCAAAGTCGCCGCCGACGATCCAGACACAGCTGCAAAAATAGTACATCCGGCAATGTTTGTATGTAACAAACCACCAGGCAACCAGCGCATCCATGGCGCCAACCCGCGGAACATATCCTCGGATAATCGTGTTCGATAAAGTATTTCACCCATCCAGATGAAGAGGGGTAGGGCGGTCAAAGTCCAGCTAGATGCCCCTGTCCAGATTGTTGTGATCATGGCATCACCAGCAGGCCGTGAGGTGAATAGCTCCATTCCCACAAAGGCGACACCGACAAGCGCTAGACCAACCCAGACTGAACTGCCAAGCATGGCGAACAGGACAAATAGAAAAATACCAGTCGCGTATAGTTCGGTCATTCGACTACTTCTCCCTTGATTGCGGTTTCACTTGTTACAAGAAGACGTATCAAATGATCCCATAAAGCGACGGCCAATAGAATTGTGCCTAAGGACATGGGTATCTGAGGAACCCAGACAGGTGTAAAAATTAATTCACTACTGGAATTTGCCCATAATGCAGCCCATTCCGAAGGGAATGTGCCAGGCATTTTTAGGAGGGTCAGAATCCACTCGGGAATCTGATCTTGACCTTGTGTCCGGTCATTCAAAATTTCCGACATGAAGTTTGTTTTCACCGCAAAGCGCGCAAAATATGTAGCGGTTATGGCCGCTATCAGCATGGCAAAAGCATCGAGCCATAGTCTGGTATAACGGTTCAAGTTTAAAAGAATTGATACCCGGATATGGGCACCGCGACTAAGCGCATGCGCAAGGGCAAAGAATGAAGTGGCTGCCATTGCGTAGCCAGCAAATTCGGTCGAGCCTTCAAACGGAATGTTAAGCCAGCGCGCGCTCATCTGGGCAATGATGACCAGAAGTATCATAATCATAAAAATGGCAGCGATAACGCCCGAGACAAGATAAACACGATCAAGCAAACGCCATATTGGTATAAGCACGGGTTGAATGCGGAAACGCGTAAGACGACAGATCAAAGCGGCGATGGCAGGAAGTATGAACAACCAAAACCAAAGCGGCAAACCAAGTAATAGGGGCCAGTTTGTCATAATATAAGTTCATGTCCCCAAGCTAGGAGCAAGGGGACATAATCATTTCATCCTCAATTACATTGACTTGTAGGCGTCAACGATGGCCTGACCATCTGCACCTGCTGAAGCAAGCCAATCTGACTGCATTTTTGCGCCGATAGCTTTTAGTTCCTTAAGAAAAGCAGGGCTAGCATCTTCAACACTCATGCCGTTGGCTTCTAGCTGTTCAAAATACCAGTTGGCAAGTTCTGCTGACTTTGCAGAACAGTCGGCACCTGTTTCATCAGCAGCTTTCTGAATGGCGGATTTTGTATTGCCATCAAGCCCATTCCAGACGCCTTTATTGACGATGACATAGTTACGCGGCAACCATGCATTGACCTTGTAGTAATGCGTCAGATGTTCCCACACTTTGCGATCATAACCGGTCGATCCAGAAGAAATGAAGCTTTCAGCGACGCCTGTAGCCAAGGCCTGAGATAGTTCGGCGGCTTCAACCTGAACCGGTGTCATGCCAAGCTCTTTGGCAAAGGTCGCTGTAGCTGAGTTGTATGAACGGAATTTAACGCCTTGTGTATCGGCAGACGAATTAACAGCTTTCTTGAAATAGAAACCCTGACCAGGCCATGGGCAGGTATATAATGCAACAAGATTCAAGCTATCAAGCTGTGCATTGACTTTGTCTTTGGCAGCTACCCACAGTTTGTTATTTTCTTCATAAGTGGTGGCCAAAAACGGCAAATTATCCCAGCCCAGAAGCGGCGCTTCGTTTGCATGTGCTGACATGAAGCGCTCACCAATTGGAGCCTGACCAGTCTGAACAGCGCGCTTGATTTCACCACCTTTAAAGAGCGAGCCACCCGCATGCACAGTAATATCAACAGCACCACCAGTGTAGTCACGCACTCTATCAGCAAACACAACACCCATTTCAGAATGGAAATTGGTTGCCGCATATGCCATTGGCATATCCCATTTTTCGGCCTGTGCGGCTACCGAAACCAATGATGCACTGGCGGCGGCAGCGGCCATAATAGTTTTTACGAATTTCATAGTATCCTCCCTAGATAAATAAGCTGGCGTTTTTTATGATTTTAATTTTACGCCTAAGTAGCTAAAGACTACATGTAAAATTCACGACTTTTGTGAACTCCTGTCAAGGTCGATATAACCAAATGACCTGAAATAGGGCAGATATTCATGATTGTAATTTATTTGCAACGAAACAAGACTATATGATCGCCATGTTTAGTCACCGAATGGCGCGTTATAGCTAGCTATATGATCTCAAAGCTGTCAAAATTGTAAAATGGCTAAATTAAAAGAATCATCCGCTAACGGTGTCATGCTTTCACTTGTTGGTTTTGGCTTATATTCAACGCATGACGTTGTTGTGAAATATCTTGGTGGCTTCTATACGCCGTTTCAAATCCTTTTCTTTTCCGTTCTTTTTTCATTTCCGCTTGTCACGCTCTATATCCTGAGAAACCCGAGGACAGGTAGTCTGTGGCCGCATCATCCAGTTCAAATGGGGATCAGGGTGCTGGCGACCTCAATGTCTGGCTTTTGCACTTTTTATGCGTTTTCAGTTTTACCCCTTGCGCAGACCTATGCGTTATTGTTTTTGACCCCCATTTTGATAACTGTTTTGTCAATTCCAGTGCTTGGTGAACGAGTTGGCATACATCGCGGATTATCGATACTTGTTGGCTTTGTTGGGGTGCTGGTGGTTCTGCAACCTGGTGATGTTTCCTTTTCATTAGGCCATCTAGCCGGTTTGGGTGGGGTCATTGGCGCCGCAACAAATTCACTCATCACCCGCAAAATTGGGCAACGTGAAAAAATGGCTGTCATGCTTATTTACCCTATGTTGGGCAATTTTCTGATTATGGGGCTGATTATGCCTTTTGTTTATGTGCCAATGCCATTGCTTCATCTAGGCAGTATTGCGGTTTTGGCCATTTTGGGTTTTCTGGCGATGTTCTTCATTGTGTCAGCATTCCAGAATGCCAATGCGGTTATCATTGCGCCAATGCAATATTCACAAATTTTATGGGCTGGCTTTTTTGGTTTGGTCTTATTTGGCGATCAGGTGACCACATCGCTGGTTATCGGCTCTGTTTTGATCATTGGCAGCGGATTGTATATTGTGAAACGTGAATTAAGCCAGAAGCAATCACTTCAGCCAGTATTGTCGGATCCCACATTCCGACCTGATAGCGGATTGCGCCCGCGCTTTGCGATTTCATATAGTTTTATTAAAAAGTTTAAACGTGGCCAAAAAGGCAAACGCATAAAATAGAGCTAGCCACAAGCAGGCAAGGTAAAGAATAGGCATATGCAATCGATTTTACGCTATTTTGGAGACAGGCTTGCACGTCACCTGAGCAAACCAAAGCCAGGATATGAGCGGTTTTCGGTTTTGTCACAGGCGCAATTAGCAGCGACGCTTGAGCCTTGCGATCTTTTACTTGTTGAGGGTAACAGTCAGATCAGTACCGCGATTAAATATCTGACCCAGTCAACCTGGTCGCATGTGTGTCTGTTTGTTGGTGACCAAGATGGTCAAGGGGCTTTGCTGGAAGCTGATCTGGTCAATGGCGTGTGCCGTGTGCCGCTGTCGAAATATGATGGTTATAATGTCCGTATCTGTCGTCCGGTGAGGGTGACAGATGAAGATAAGCGCGCCTTAATCAATTTTGCAATCGAGCGTATTGGACATCAATATGACACTAAGAATATTATTGATTTGTTGCGATATTTGATTGCCACCCCGCCCGTTCCATCGCGTTATCGACGTTCCTTAATTGCATTTGGCAGTGGCGACCCGACAAAAGCCATTTGTTCAACGCTTGTAGCGCAATCATTTCAATCGATAAAATATCCGATTTTACCACGCGAATTGAGTGTGCAGGAAAAGAAACGTTTTTATAACGATCAGCTGGTCATGCAAAAACGGCATTACAGCCATTTTACGCCGCGTGACTTTGATCTGTCTCCGTATTTTCAGATTATCAAACCAACGATAAGTAACGATTTTGACTATCAAGATATCAAGTGGGATGAATAGGTAATAACCATGTCAAAATTATTTGAAGAGCTGGATTATCAGATGACGCCGCTTGGTGAATTGTCGCTTCGGCGTCGGCGGCAGTTAAAGCTGGATAAGGATGTTGTCGAGGTTATTCTAAATGACGAGCATCTTATGTCGGATATGTTCAGCGTATCGGAAATTGCGCTTGCCGATCTGCCGCTATCCAGAATGAAACATAAAGCACCTGAGATTCTGGTTGGGGGACTGGGGCTTGGTTATACGGCTAAAGCGGCACTGGCTTTTGATCATGTCAGGTCAGTGACAATTATCGAATATCTAGCTCCTGTTATTTCGTGGCATAAGGATGGTCTGCTTCCGATAGGTACTGTTTTGTCTGATGATCCGCGTTGTCAGATTATTGAGGCTGATTTTTTTGCCTGTGCCGCCAGCGATGACGGTTTTGATAAAACGCAACCACAACGTAAATTTGACGGTATCTTTTTGGATATAGATCATGCGCCTGATTTTCATCTGAGCCATAGTCATGCCAGTTTTTATGCCGAGGAGGGGCTGGAAAAGCTGAGCAATCATTTAAAGGATGGGGGTGTTTTTGCCCTATGGTCGAATGATGGGGCAGATGACGCTTTTGTAAATCGACTTGAAAAGGTTTTTCATCACGCGTACGCAGAAGATGTGGTGTTTTTTAACCCTTTGATGGAAACTGATTGTTACCAGACAGTTTATATTGCCGAAAAATAATGCATCAACCATACTAAGTTCTTTTAATCCATACTAATTCTTTTAATATTGTCTGAATTCAAACTAGTTGTTCTGTTGGTGATGGGATGACGCATTAAAGAATGGTTGTTCAATGAACCATAAAATAGGTGTGATACCTTTTGATATTAGTGGCGACCGGATGGCGGTGATGTTTGTAACATCGCAGAAACGTGGACGTTGGATCTTGCCCAAAGGTGACCTTAAGATAAATGAAACGCATAAGCAGGGATGTAAACGTGAAGCATTTGAAGAAGCTGGCGTGCGGGGAAAATTATTGACAGATTTTCCCATGACCATGGTGATCGGAAAAAGTAACGGGCATAAAGTCGAAAATGTTATTGTTACCTATTACCCGCTTTTGGTAACCACACAGACCGATAAATGGCCAGAAGATGCAAAGCGCGAGCGACATTGGTCACTTCTGGACAAGGCGCATAAGGTCACCGAGCGCGCTGATTATTTGCAGCTTATCAAACAATTTGATGCTATTGCACCGTGGATATTAGAAACTGCAAAACATAAAAAAGCGAAGCTGCAAGTAAAGCTGACGCAGGCACTGTGATAATCCATGCGGCGCCAATAGAAACAACATAGCGTCGTCTGACCAATTTTCGGCGAAGACGAATATGCACATTCTGGAACGCATCCTGTGCCGTCGGGTTCAATATATGCGATGGTTTCAGGCGTTTTTTATCCGGATTTTCCATATATTCACGTAAGAAGCCAATGCCAAAAATAGCCCCAATGGCAATATGCGTTGAACTGACCGGCAAACCGAATGCAGTTGCAATCAAAACCGTGACCGCCGATGCAAGTGCGACACAATAAGCGCGCGGCGCATTTAAACGGGTAATTTTTTCACCGACGGTATTAATCAATTTGGGACCGAAAAGAAGCAGTCCCAAGGCCAGTCCAGCCGCACCAATCACCATTACCCATAAGGGAATAGAAACCTTTGCGGCAACCGAAGGGTCGGTAAATGTGGATACGATCGCAGCTAGCGGGCCAACAGCATTAGCGACATCATTCGCCCCATGCGCAAAGCATAGCAGAGCAACACCGATGATAAGCGGAAAATTGAAAAGGGTGTAAATTTCCTTTTTGCGATCTCCGACTTTGCGTGCCTGCTTTTTAATGAAGGGGATCGATATAATCCAGCTTGTCAAAAAGGCAAGAAATGAATAGAAAATAATAGCATCAGTCGTAGGTTTCCATATTTTTTTCAAGCCCTTCATAGCCATATAGGCGGTAAAAGCACCGCCCATCAGACCAATCAAAATAGGAACCCATCGGCGGGCAGCTTTGTTGCGTTCTTTTTGGTTTATTATCTTCATTTTGATGA
>JABJBD010000174.1 GCA_018668795.1 Candidatus Puniceispirillum sp.
ACTGATCTTGCAGGCTTCATGTCCAAAATATTAAATTTACCCTTTTACAAGGCGCTTAGCTTTACGCTGACCTATACATTTGTGGTCACGCCTTTTGTCATTATTTTAGGGTTCTTTGTGGCGCTGGCGGTAAATCGCCTGCCGTCATTTATCAAAGGCCCAACGATATTCATTTCTTTATTGCCAATGATTGTCACGCCGTTGATCGGATCGCTTATTTTGTTCTGGATGATTGATGCAGATGGCTTGATCGGTGGCACCTTGCAACTAATTTTTGATGATCCCGATTTATCGCTGAAAGCGTCGCCCGCGCTGACATGGGTGACCTTGATTGTCTATGGCGTGTGGCATTCGGCACCGTTCTCATTCATCGTCTTTTATGCTGGCTTGCAGACCGTACCCAAAGACACGCTGGAAAGCGCCATGATTGACGGTGCTAATCGCTGGGAGCAGGTACGCTATGTCGTTATTCCGCATCTGTTGCCATTGGTGGTATTTATCTCGCTGATGCAGTTAATGGATAATTTCCGCGTTTTTGAACCGATTGTTGGCTTCAATGCCGAAGCCAGCGCAACATCATTATCATGGATTATCTATAATGATCTGCGCGGCAGTGACGGCAATATATTGTTCGGGTCTGCGGCCGCGACTTCGCTTTTGACAATCATCGGTGTGTGCATTTTGTTGACGCCTGTTCTGATCCGCACATGGCGGGCGCATGGAGCGCGCGCATGACCATTGTAGCGTCACTCAAACGTCCCTCATTTCTGTCGATAGCCGCGATGGCATTTCTGGTCATATGGCTGGCTATTGCGGCGGTGCCGTTTCTGTGGACATTTTGGGGCAGCTTTAAAGTGCAGGCGGATTTCTTCTCGAAGCAGGATTGGCAAAATGCGCTTTATGGTGTGTTCACGCTTGCGGAAACAGGTGGGTATTTTACAGGTAATGGCTATGAAGGTGCGTGGATAAAGGAAGAATTCTGGCGTTCGTCGGTGAATACCATGTTGATGACATTATCGGTTGTGGCGATTTCACTGACACTTGGTACGCTTGGCGGCTATGCCTTGTCACGTTCGGGATACCGCTATGCTTTCTGGGTGCTAATTATTGCGCTGGTATTTCGTGCCATGCCGCATATCACGCTTGTATCTGGCTATCTGTTGCCGTTTTTCCAGCTCAATCTTTATGGGCATCTGGGCACAACGATTGTGGTCATGGTGGCTATCAATCAGCCTTTCACGTTGTGGATGTTACATTCTTTTTTCCAGAATATTCCAAAGGACCTTGATGAAAGTGCGATGGTGGATGGCTGTACCCGCTTTCAGGCCTTTCGCTATGTCATCATTCCCGTGATGTGGCCTGGTGTTATAACAACGGGACTGTTCAGCTTTCTGCTGGCTTATAATGATTTTGCTCTGACGGGCCTTTTGCTGTCGCAGGAAAATCAGACAATGGTTCCCAAAATCGCCAGCTTCCTTGGGTCTGCGCAAGAAGAAGGCAATGTCATGTATGCGGTATCTGCCGTGGTTTCAGCCACAGCCCCATTATTCATTCTGGTGATGTTTTTCCAGCGCCAGATTGTAAGCGGGCTGACAGCTGGTGCTGTTAAGGGATAGGGAGACGAGGATGGCAAGTATCACATTGAAGAATCTGACCAAACGGTGGGGTGACTTTGTCGCTGTTGATATGTTTGATCTGGATATTCAGGATGAAGAATTTCTGGTTCTTTTGGGACCATCTGGCTGTGGCAAGACAACCACCATGCGGATGATTGCAGGGCTTGAGGAAATTACCGAAGGTGACATCTATATTGATGGCAAAGTGGTTAATCATCTGGAGCCAAAGGATCGTGATATTGCCATGGTGTTTCAGTCATATGGTCTGTATCCGCATATGAATGTTTATGAAAATATCCGCTTTCCCCTGCATGTGCGTAAGGTTGATCGTGCTGAGCATGATGAACGGGTCATGCGCGCCGCACAGATGGTTGAATTGACCGATTTTCTGCATCGTAAACCGTCAGAATTATCAGGTGGCCAGCGTCAGCGTGTGGCTCTGGCACGCGCGATTGTTCGCGAGCCAAACGTGTTTTTGATGGATGAGCCTTTGTCTAATCTTGATGCGAAATTGCGCGTATCAACACGGGCGCAGATTAAGCATCTGCATCATCAGTTGAAGGTGACAACGGTTTATGTAACGCATGACCAGATTGAGGCTATGACGCTGGCAGACCGTGTCGTTGTGATGAACCAAGGGATTGTCCAGCAAATCGGCACGCCAACCGAAATTTATGACAATCCAGCAAATGATTTTGTTGCAAGTTTTATTGGTAATCCAGCGATGAACTTGCTGAATGGGGTGTTAAAAGGCGGCGTCTTTAGTGGTGAGAATATCACTGTTAAAGGCCTTAAAGGCGCGGATGGTCCCGCCCGTCTTGGCTTTCGTGCGGAAGATGCCAGCCTTGCCAAGACAGGCGCTATAAAGGCACCAATCTATACGGCTGAATTGCTGGGCGATGCCACGATGCTGACAGTTAAGGCAGGCGGGGCGATGGTGTCTGTCAAAGTGCATAAGGATGTCCGAAGCGCGATTGGTGAAATAGTGACCATTTCGGTGCCAGCTTCGATTTGTCATCTTTTTGATGTTACCACCGGCAATCGCATTAAAGGGTAGAGAAGAACAGCTTATGTCAATCAATGCCAGACCAGAACAAGCCACGCTTAGCCGTGATACCGATATGTCGAAGACCGACGAAACAAGGCGCGTTATCGAGGGGATGGTTGATGGTCTGAACGATCATCGTATCGACGATATTGGTGCCTTTTTTGCCGAAAGTTTCCGGTGGATGGGAAATCAGGGCTGCGGCACGAAAATAGGCCTGCAAGCCTTTCAGGATAACTGGCAACGCCCATTTCAGGCCGCTTTTTCCGATAAGGTATGTATTGATGAGGCGCGTTTGTTCATGGGTGAATGGGCGGCCGCCTTCGGGCGACAGGAAGCCATGCATTCAGGCGAATTCATGGGCATTGCGGCTAGCGGTAAACGGATTGAAATTCGCTATATGGATTTTTGGAAAGTGGCGGATGGTAAAATTGCCGATAATTGGGTGATGGTCGATTTTCCGCATGTGTTGGCACAGCTTGGTGTTGATGTTTTTAATGGGAAGGGCTGGGAAATTTATGACCGCGGCGAGGCGATGCCGCCACGGCCAGATCATGATTCCGGTGCGCGTGAGGAGTAAAAAATGGCAATTACCTATTTAAAGTCCGGCAAGCCGCAAACCGAACGGTCGGAAGATGATGCCGAGGTGCGTGATGTTGTCGAGCGGAGTCTGGCAGATATTGAAGCACGAGGTGATGCGGCGGTGCGTGATCTGGCTGAAAAATTTGATAAATATACGCCGCCAAGCTTTCGCCTAAGCCCCGAAGACATAAAATCTTTGATAGATGAAGTGTCTCCCCGTGATATGGACGATATTAAATTTGCACAGGCGCAAGTGCGTGGCTTTGCCGAAATACAGCGCGCATCCATGCAGGATGTGGAAGTCGAAACTATGCCAGGCGTTATTCTGGGACATAAAAACATCCCTGTGCAATCAGTTGGATGTTATGTGCCAGCAGGCAAATTTCCGATGGTGGCATCGGCGCATATGTCAGTTCTGACAGCGTCGGTTGCCGGTGTGCCACGTATTGTTGCCATGACGCCTCCTTTTGAAGGCAAGCCCAATCCGGCGGTGGTGGCAGCCATGCATATGGGTGGTGCGCATGAGATTTATGTGCTGGGCGGCATTCAGGCGGTTGGCGCCATGGCCATTGGAACGGAAACGATCGATCCTGTGCATATGCTGGTAGGCCCAGGAAATGCCTTTGTTGCCGAAGCAAAGCGCCAGCTATTTGGCCGTGTGGGCATTGATTTATTTGCGGGCCCAACCGAGACCATGGTTATTGCCGATGAAACCGTTGATGCCGAACTTTGTGCCACCGATCTTTTGGGGCAAGCCGAGCATGGCTATAATTCGCCAGCTGTTTTGTTGACCAACTCGGAAAAGCTGGCGCGGGAAACGCTGGCTGAGATTGATCGCATTCTGGAGATTTTGCCAACAGCAGATACGGCGGCGGTCAGTTGGCGCGATTATGGCGAGGTGATTGTCTGTGATAGCTATGATGAAATGCTAGAGGTGGCTGATGATATTGCTTCGGAACATGTGCAGGTGATGACTGACCGCGATGATTGGTTCCTTGAGAAGATGACTTGTTATGGTGCGCTGTTCCTTGGGCCACGCACAAATGTTGCCAATGGTGATAAGGTTATTGGCACCAATCATACGTTGCCTACGAAAAAGGCTGGGCGCTATACAGGTGGGTTATGGGTTGGAAAATATCTGAAAACACATTCCTATCAGAAAATCACGACTGATGAAGCCGCAGTTGATGTGGGCGCTTATTGTTCGCGTTTATGTATGCTTGAAGGGTTTGTCGGCCATGCAGAACAGGCAAATATCAGAATTCGGCGCTATGGCGGACAGAATGTACCCTATGGAGAGGCGGCTGAATGATGGATTTGCCAAGAACACCTTCCTTTAGGCTTGACGGACGACGTGCGCTTGTTACGGGCGGGTCGTCAGGCATAGGGCTGGGCTGTGCCGTGGCACTGGCAGAAGCAGGCGCGTATGTAACGGTGATGGCGCGCAAGCAGGCCGCGCTGGAAGATGTAAGCGAAGCCTTTAACAAGCAAGGCTGGCCGATAAAGACAATAAGTAACGATATTGCTGATTGTGACGCCACAAAAGATATTCTGGATGCGCATGATCCGTTTGAAATATTGGTCAATAGCGCCGGTTTGGCGCGGCATGCCCCCGCGATAGATACATCGACAGACGATTTTGATGCAGTGATGAATGTTAATCTTCGAGGTGCATTTTTCCTGGCACGCGAAGTCGCCAAAGGCATGATCGAAGAAAGTCTGACAGGATCGATCATCACGATTTCTAGCCAAATGGCCTTTGTTGGCGGGGTTGATCGAAGTGTCTATTGCGCGTCCAAATTTGCCGTTGAAGGATTTACCAAATCAATGGCGATTGAGCTGGCGCATTATAAAATTCGTGTCAATACAATCAGCCCAACATTCATCCGCACGCCGTTGACCGAGCAAACCTTTAGCCGCCCAAGTCGGGTGAAATGGATCGAAGAAAAGATCAAATTAGGTCGGGTTGGTGAAATCGAAGATATAATGGGAGCTGTGCAATTTCTGGCAAGTGACGCTGCTGGATTGGTAACAGGCACATCACTGCTTGTTGACGGGGGGTGGACAGCAGACTGATGGCACGTGATAACGCCACATCTTTGGACGTTGCCCGCCATGCTGGCGTTAGCCAGTCGGCGGTTAGCCGTGTGTTTACCCCAGGTGCGTCAGTGTCGATGAAAATGGCCGATAAGGTCAAGCGGTCGGCAGATGCACTTGGCTATCGGCCTAATGTTCTGGCGCGGTCATTGATTACCGGACAATCACGCATTATTGGGGTTGTTGTTGCCTATCTTGATAACCAGTTCTATCCCG
>JABJBD010000227.1 GCA_018668795.1 Candidatus Puniceispirillum sp.
GGTGCCAAAGTCATGCGGCCAACGGCAGGCACATGACATGCCAACATTCTGTCCAGCCACGCATGGGCAGCTTTACCTGTGACACTATATTTGGCGAAACCCGATATATCCCCCAGACCGACAGAGTCACGAACCCCCCTTGCCTCGGCACCGATATATTCAAAATCGGTTGACCGGCGCCATGAAAATTCATCCTTTACCCCCTCGGGTGCGTACCATAACGGCACTTCCAACCCATAGGCGGCACCAAACTGGGCACCAGCAGCTTTTTGCCTGTCATATATGCTTGTCGTAAGCAAAGGACGGCCTGCTTCCAATTCTTCATTTGGATAACGGATAGAAAAACGCCGTGAATAATTTTCACGAACACGGGCATTCGTATAGGCCATATTCGTATAATCACCGAAACGGCTAACATCCATCGCCCAGACATCAAAATCGGGATCGCCATTTACAATCCAGTTAGCAAGTGCCAGCCCAACACCACCACCCTGACTAAATCCAGCCATAACAGCACAAGCAGCCCAGTAATTTGTCATGCCTTTTATGGGTCCAACAAGCGGATTACCATCGGGGGCAAAGGTGAAAGGGCCATTGATAATCTGTTTTATGCCAGCGCGCTCAAATGCTGGAAAATGCCGAAAGCCCACTTCCAATGATGGGGCTATCCGGTCAATATCAGGTTCGAGAAGTTGATGCCCAAATTCCCAGGGTGTTTCGCGTTCTGACCATGGCACACAAGCTTTTTCATAAGTTCCCATGAGCATACCGCCACGTTCCTGGCGCACATAAATTTCACCATCAAAATCAACAGCGTGAATAACTTCAGAGCCTGTTTTGGCATTTGCTTCGGCAACTTCTGGCATATCTTCAGTCAACAGATACATATGTTCCATGGCTAGCACGGGTAATTCCAGCCCAACCATACGGCCCACTTCACGTGCCCATAGGCCTGCCGCATTGACGATATGCTCGGCTTTGATCGCGCCTTTGTCAGTTATAACATTCCATGTGCCATCCGTGTCTTGTGACAGCGATTCAACCTTTGTATGGGTATAGAATTCAGCACCATTCTTGCGCGCAGATTTTGCATAGGCATGGGTGACACCATAAGGGTCAACATGTCCTTCAATTGGATCATACATAGCCCCAACAAACTGGCTTGGATCAATCAGCGGTAATAGTTCATGCGCGCGTTTAGGGGTGATGATCTCAAGATCATCCATACCAAGATATTTGCCTTTAGCATAAACCCCCTTTAGCCAGTCAAAACGTTCTTCGGTAGCAGCCAGCATGACACCACCAGTCATATGCATGGTAATATCCTGTCCAGACAGCTGTTCGATTTCTTGATATAATTCAATCGTATATTGCTGAAGCTTGGCAACATTTGGATCGCCATTGATCGTATGCATGCCGCCCGCCGCGTGCCATGTGGAACCAGACGTAAGTTCCGAACGTTCTAGCAGAACAACGTCACGGCATCCCAGCTTGGTCAGATGATACAGAACCGAAGCCCCAACGACACCACCACCAATGACAACAACTTTTGCTTGTGTTTTCATGTAAAATACAATTCCTGATTATTTGTTATTATATCATTTAAAAGTCTGTAGGCGCACCACCTTCAGCTTTACGTCGGTTAACAAAGGCCAGCAATTCTTCATGCCTGTCTTCAGCCATTGGCGGTGCCTGAAAATTGGAAATGATGTCTTTAAATAGTTTGTTGGCGCGTTCAGGCGTTTCGGTCGCGCCGGCTGCTTCCCATGCTTCAAAATTACGCCAATCGCTGACAAACGGTTCATGAAATGCGGTTTGATAGCGATCTTGCGTGTGCTGGATACCGAAATAATGTCCACTTGGTCCAACTTCCTTGATAGCATCAACAGCGATGGTATCTGTGTCTGTATCCAGTAAATCAGGTTCCATATAGCGTTGGATGAGTTGTAGCATTTCACAATCCATGATGAATTTTTCCGGACTTGCGATCAGGCCGCCTTCAAGCCAGCCAGCCGCGTGGTAAACCATGTTGGTTCCTGATTGTACTGCCGACCATAGTGAGTTTGAGGTTTCCCAGATTGACTGTCCGTCCGGTACATTCGCCGCACAAACGCCAGACGCACGCATCGGCATACCGTAATATCGTGCCATTTGACCTGTTATCTGGGTCGCACGCATATATTCTGCTGTACCAAAAGCTGGTGCCCCCGATTTCATATCCACATTCGAGGTAAATGTGCCAATGACACAGGGGCAACCTGGCTTTACATATTGAAACAAAGCAATGGCGGACAAGGCTTCGGCAATTGACAAGGTCACAGCCCCCGTCATGGTGACAGGTGCCATCGCGCCCGCCAAAGTAAAGGGTGTGACCACGACCGCCTGCCCCCGCCGGATCAGGCGCAACGACCCATCAATCATCGGGTGATCGTGTTTGAGAGGCGATGTTGAATTGATATTCGTGTACATATGCGGTTTAGATTGAAATTCGTCTTCACTAAGCCCCGCAGCAATTTTGACCATCTCCATGACATCTTCGATGCGCTCTTTTCCAAGCGCATAGGCATGAACGACTTTGTCAGTCAGCATTAGCTTGTCGTAAAGCACATCAAGATGTCGAATTGAGGCGTGAATATCGACTGGTTCAACCGGATAGCCACCGATAAAATGAATACAATTAAAATATTGGGACAGTTTGATTAAATTGGCGCATTGCTCCCTTGTACCTGGAACTTTTTGCCCAATATCAATGTCATAGTAATTTGGCGGTGAGGATACATTGCCAAAAAGGATATGATTTGCCCCAACGATGATTTCCCGATCCGAATTACGCGGCGTTATTGTGAAGTCGTTCGGTGCCTTGGCGACCATATCCATAACCCAGTCACGCCCCATCTTTACATTGGTACCGTCAACTTTGCATCCTGCCTGTTTGAATAGTTGCTGAGCCTCTTCGTTCAGAAATTCGATACCTATGTCTTCGAGGATATGCATAGCCCCATTATGGATAGCCATAACGCCATCTTCGGACAGGGGTTCGGTAGGATGATCCAGATTGACAGGCAGCCGCCATGGGCTTTGTTTGAGAACCACATCACCACGGCGAACAGCATTCGCCGCCCGTCCCCCAGAACGAAGCCGACGAGTAGATTTTATAGCCCCTGATTTTGTGGTTTTGGTTACTGTTGCATTTTTACCCATGATTGACTCTCACCAACTGGCAGGCATTCACTCAATCAAATAACTTGATAACCGTTTAGTGTATCTGTCAAATATTTACCGATCAAAAATGACTGTTAACTTCTGTTTTTTAGCCATTTCTGCAAAACCATCCTTCATGCGGTCGATATTGTTGTTTTGAACAGCCATCAGACACAACATTCAAGATACACTTTTCCGCTTTCTTTAAAGTGTAACTTTCAAGATAATCATGGCCAAATTACAAGAGCAGAGTTTATAAAGGCAATGCGATGATCGGATCTATCAAACTATGATAGTTTTAGGTCGCATATCGAGCCAGATATTAGGATTCAGTCTAAATGCCACATGATATTCATTTCTTTTTAGGTGGCGCGCGTTCTGGCAAATCCCACATTGCAGAAAATCTTGCCTTAGATAGCTATAAAGCAATCCCATCACATGATGCCCAGCTTTGTTATATTGCGACGGCGCAAGCCTTTGATGATGAGATGCAGGTACGTATCGACATACATAAGCAACGGCGTGGTGATGCGTGGAGACTTGTTGAAGCGCCCATCGATCTGGCTGACAAAATTGCCCTGTACGACAAGCCGCACACTGTCATGCTGGTTGATTGCCTGAGCGTATGGATGACGAATCTGCTGATCGGCGATCATGATATTGAGGCTGCAAGTGACAAGCTTTGCGATGGTCTGGAAAACAGCAAAGCCACTATCATTTGTGTGGCAAGCGAAACTGGATTAGGCATTGTTCCAGATAATGCATTGTCACGACGCTTCAGGGATGAAAGCGGATTGTTAAATCAGCGTGTCGCCGCGCTGGCAGATCATGTCTATTTTGTTACAGCAGGGCTGACATCAAAACTTAAACCTTGATATCAAACCTTTATTTATCACTTTTACCAATAAGAGACGTCTATGATTTTTACTTCAGTTACACATGTTATCGACATCATTAATCACTTGCCCGCCGCGAACGGTCAGGTCAAAAATCAGGCCTTAGCTCGACAAAGCCAGCTTACCAAGCCACCCGGATCGCTGGGCAAGTTGGAAACGGTGGCTGTTTGGATGGCAGGTTGGCAAGGTTTAGAAAAACCCCAAATAAACAATGGCCAATGTCTGGTTTTTGCCGGAAATCATGGTGTTGTTGCGCAAAATATTTCGCCTTATCCCGCAGATGTCACCGGGCAGATGGTAGCCAATTTTGCCGCCGGTGGTGCCGCTATAAACCAACTATGTGCCGAAGCTAATCTGACATTGACAGTGACCGATATTGAGCTTGATCGGCCAACAAATGATCTGTCACAAGGCGCCGCTATGAGCGAAGCTGAAGTTCTTGAAGCAATGAATATCGGCGCGGCTCAAATTGCCGAGGATTGTGATTTTATCGTCGTTGGCGAAATGGGCATCGGCAACACAACCGCCGCCGCCGCGCTTTGTATGGCACGTTTTGGTGGCGATGCCCCGCGTTGGGTAGGGCCCGGCACAGGGCTGGATCATGAAGGTGTTGCGCATAAAGCCAAAATTGTTGAGCAAGCGCTTAAAACACAAGGTGAAACCGATGCTAATCCGGTAGCCCTTCTGGCTGGTTTTGGTGGCCGCGAACTGGCCGCCATTGCGGGTGCTGTGCTGGCGGCACGAATGCGGTCGATACCCGTGATGCTTGATGGATTTATCAGCACCGCCGCCGCCGCCGCATTGACCGCCGATGGCAAGCTTGATGCGCTGGATCATACGGTCATCTCGCATATGTCGGGTGAGCCGGGGCATTTGCGCTTGGCTGTTGCCTTGCGTAAGCAACCACTGATTGATCTGGGCATGCGGCTTGGCGAGGCTAGTGGCGGGGCTTTGGCGACATTGATTGTCCGCGCGGCACTGGCAACACATAATGGTATGGCAACTTTTGCCGAGGCCGGCGTTAGCGAGGGATAATGGCAAAGGATGCGCAAAAAAAATCCATAAGCAAACAGGATTTGATGCCTTTTTCGCTGTTGGGTGACTGCGCGTCAGCCTTTATTCTGCTTAGTCGTATTCCTGTATTCTGGTTTCGTTTCGAGACAGACAAAACGCCTAATTTCACGCGCTCTTTATGGGCATTTCCGCTAGTTGGCCTAGTTATAGGCGTGGGGGCTGGTTGTTTGTTATTGCCCCCTATTCGGGATTTTCTGCCCCCTGTGGGTGCATCTGTTCTGGCACTTGGCTTCATCGCCCTTGCCACTGGTGCATTGCATGAAGATGGTATGGCTGATGTCGCTGATGGTTTTGGAGGTGGGCAGACAGAAGCTGATAAAAGTAGGATCATGCATGATAGCCATATCGGTTCCTATGGCGTACTTGCCCTTGTTGTGGTCAGTCTGTTTCGTGTCACGCTGTTTTTTGCGGTTAGTACCATCATTAGTGATGGTTTGTTGCTGGTGCTGTTCATGGCAATTGCGCTGGCTGCCGCACGTGCACAGATTATTTACCAGCTATGTTTTTATCCAATCAGTCCGCATGCTAAACTCGGAGCCATACTTGGCAGGCCTGCCGCTATTGTCGTGTTCACGGGAACAACGTTATGGGCAATACCATTATTTTATCTATTTCCGATAATACCAGCTCTTGGCGCAACTTGCGGCGCTTTGATCATGGTGCTGGGGATTGGCTATCTGGCACGACGTCAAATCTCCGGCCTTAGCGGCGACGTTATGGGCGCAAGTATAATCGGCGCGGAAATAGGCTTTATGACTATGTTTTATGGCTTATCAACCATCAGCTTTACGGGATAATGCTAGCAAGATGGATATACCTATCACCCGCTTTTATTTTGTCAGGCATGCCATGGTGCAAAAGAAATCAGACCACCTGCCGCCTCATGATCCACCAATTACCAACCAGCCTCATGATCTGACAAGTTTGATCGAGGCGCTACCCAAGGGTGCGGACTGGCATATAAGCCCGCTTCAACGTACCCGTCAGACTGCGGATTTGCTGAAAGCACAGCTAGACCCCCAATCGACAAAAATTGAACCTGCCTTAGTTGAGCAAAGTTTTGGCACCTGGGATGAGCAACTTGTGGCTGATATTTGGAAAGAGCTTAAAGATAAACCGCGCCATAACTGGTCGTATATGACTGCGGATCGGGTCCCGCCTGGGGGTGAAAGCTTTGCCCAGCAATGTCTGCGTGTCGCGCATTGGTGCCAGCTTCAAGAACAGCAAGAGTTTTTATCACCACAAATTCTGATTACTCATGCTGGTACTATTCGCGCCATGCTTGCGCATATGCTTGATATATCGCCTGATCGTGCCTTGTCCTTTGATGTGCCAAATCTAGGCTATTTTGAAGCACATTTGATGAATGCCAAACATGGACAGAACCATGCAGGCGGCCTATGGCAGGTGAAATCATTACCATAGGATGGATATAACCCGCTGCTGGCTGGACTCTATGCCCCTACCCCCATGCGGCGCATGCCACGAGGATCAATCCAGCCAATCGTTCCATCTTCACGAAAATGGACGACATTGAGGCCAAGATGATTTGCGTTCCGGAACATCAACATGTTGGCACCGCTCAATTCCAGCCGCATCACTGCCTGATCGACGCTTAGCGTTTCAATGTCATATGACATGTCTGCAAAAACGGGGACAAGCTCTTCATCCGACTTTGCATCATCAGACGTGTTCACCTGCTCACTGGAGGCATATACTTTCATCGGCGCGGTCATGATCGCGTCTTCTTCTTCGCCGATTGTGACGGCGTTACGATGATTCTTGAGTCGCCTTTTATGACGGCGCAAACGTTTTTCCGCATGCGTCATAGCTGCATCCAGCGCCGTATGGGCATCACCAGCCTGACCCGTGGCTTCGAGTTCAATACGGCGGGACAGTGCGACCCGGGCACGAACGGTAAAACCAGATTCAGCTTTTTCCAGCGTTATGTGGCCACTGACAGCATTTTGAAAATATTTTTCTACTACATTGTTCAGGGCATTATGGGCGTGTTCCTGAAAGGCCGCCCCAGTATCCATATTTTTTCCTGAAATATTAATTTGCATGCGGCATATCTCCCTCAATCGAAAAGTAACTGCATCACATATGAACAGCCACTGAAGCGCATATATCTACGCCCATCTTTGCTTTGAGGGAGCAGAAGGGCGCTCCAGACACTTATGGTGCCAAGAATAAGGATTTGAAGCAAGAAGTTCGTTGATTTTATATCTAAATGGCTGGTGCAGCCCTGAAGCCAAGAGACAGACGCCCTTGTGTAACCTTGTCAACGCCATGTAGCGGACGGGCATCTTCTCCATCTCGGTTGCTAAAGCCAGGTGCCGAAAGCAAGACCAATCGCCCAGGACGATCATCGACAACGCGTTTACCGTTACCTGACCGATCATTGCAACGAAACAACCGTGATTTGCCATCAAGGCAAATGATAATCACGATGTGATGATAGCGTTGCCCATCCCGATGAATGCCAATACCCCGTGAACCTGCCGGATAACGCTGAATGGCAAAATCTTCAAGACGTAATTGTTTGGCAAACGGATTTTGCAACATAGTCTGCCCCGCCATCCAAAGGGATGTTTCAAGACATGTCGCAAGATCATCAAAAACACCGCGCCGCGGTGCTGGAAAACAGACATCAAAATCCTGAAATGTTTTGCGACCTTGATAATTGATTGTATCTTGTGCCTGCCGAAATTCTTGCTGATTAGCGGACTGCCGAAGGATATTTATTTCAGTTTCAGTGAAAAATTGAAAACTAGTCATCCGGCAAGCAGGCTTTGCCAAGCGTTTTAATGCTGCACCAAGACGTTGTTGGCGGCTTTGGTCAGGTTCAAACATTTTAGCTTCCCGATTCAAAAATTACCGGACTTTTACAGGTCGCACATAGTAGCCCTGATTTTCGACGATGGCGTTCAACCTCAAAACAGCCATTAGGACACCGCATCATCCAGCGCGCATGCGAAAAATTCAGTGTATGGCACCGGGTCGCTGTGCATCCGATGGCGCGCGCCTGTTGCCGCCATACAGCATCATGACCATGATGTGGCCCAACCAGCGCATGCGCAATTTCATGTAAAATCGTATCACGTATGTGATCCATTTCGGCATAGCGAACATAATGCCGCGATAATGAGATTTCTTTTTTGTTATAGTCACATTGGCCAGCCCGACGTCGCGCATGATCCAGCTTTATGCGCCAATCACTAAGACCATGTTCTTTCATCATATCAACGGCAAGGTTTATGGCTTCGGCATGCGGACGGTCTATTTTAGCCAGCTTTTCGGGAGCATGCTCGGAAATGGTTGGTGTTGGCTCGGAACGGGGTAATGTACCCTGTGGCGCGGCCTGACCAATCAGGTCGGAAAACATATCTATGATTCTGTTTTTTTGGCGCATTAATGATCCTTAATAACCTGCACCAGATCAGCTACTTTCATGTTTGGCAAGCCAGCCAACAACCTTGCCAGCTGCCGGAATCCAGATCAAACCTGCAAACAGATAAAAGACCAGATCAACAAGCCAATGAATATTGATGATATAGTCAGCAAGTGCCATCACCATTCCTACATAGATAATTAATGCTGGCACCAAACCTACTGCCACTGTGAAATGTCGCCATCTGGCCATATTACCCTCAAATCCTTTTGGCGTTAAACGCCCTTTTCCAGTCTAAAGTCAGCCAGCGAATGCATCAACGAGCAATTTCAAGCCCATGAACAGCAAAATGCCATGCGATATATGATAGAAAATGCGATCACTCATGCGTTTGTTCAACCACCACCCCAGAAAAACGCCCACCGGCACCACTGGTAGCAGCATAGCTGATATGTGCAAACTATCGGCAGAAAATAGGTCTAGTTGTAAGTAAAGCGGGGCTTTAAGCAGATCAATGACCATGAAATAGACACTGAATGTTCCTACAAATGCCTGACGGGAAACCCTGTGCGGTAATAGGAATATCTGTGCCGGAATACCACCAGATAGAGAAATAAAGCTAGAGATGCCAGATAAGCCACACCATATGGCGGCGCGTTGCCATATGCGTTTATCAACATAGTCAGCAAGGACTGCCAACGTTGCGTCCCTGAAAACATCAATCCAGTATTTAATACCCGTAACAACTGCCACAACACCGATCAACGCCGTAAGCATCACGTCGGTGAAATAGTCGAATAATAACCAGCCAACCACCTGCCCCAACAGGGCGAATAGGCACATTATTAAGACAATCCGCCAATTACAAAATTTGTACCATATAAACAAAACGCCAATATCGGTTATCAGAAATATCGGTAACAAAGCCGCCAGCGCTAATTTAGGCGGTAACACAAACAGCATAATCGGCACGGAAGTCGTTGCCAGTGCGCCCCCAAAGCCAGATTTGGCAACTGATAACATCAGCACCGACAATGCCGCCATGGTCCAGAACAGGAAGGGCGCGTCCGTCAATGTTTCAAAACCGGTCATGATTTGTGCTTTCGTGCTTCGACAAAGGCTATATAGCTGATTGACGACAGCACAAGAAACGCCCCTGCCCATGTCGTCATTGCGGGAATTTCGTCAAAAAGGATGAAACCAAAAGCGGCAACAAACAATAATTGAATGAATTTACCTGATTGCGACGCCCACATCGGCCCCCGAAATGACCGCATTATGGCAACATGTGCCAAGGTCGCCAGAAGCCCAATCAAACACACGCCAAACCACTGTGATAACGTCATTGGTTGCCAAACTAGCATTGCGGGAATGAACAAAAGTAGAGCTATCAACATTGATAGCGTGATGATGATCATATTATCGTCATAGTCAGCTTTGAGTTTTTTTGCGATTAACTCGGATGACGCAAAGGCTGGCCCCGCGGCAAAGATTGCCAGCATACCAATGTTGATTTCGGCAAATCCCGGGCGAACAATCAACAGCGCGCCTGCAAATGAAACCAAAATTGTGATCATACGTGGCATTGTCAAAATTTCGCCAAACATGACTGCCGCGCCAATAACAACATAAACAGGCACTAGATTCAGCATTGCATTTACGTCAGCTAATGCCGCATGCAACACCGCAAAAAACCAGAGAAAAACTGCCGCCCCATGCAAACAGGCACGTATCACAAACAGGGTGCGATGATTACTTTTAAAAAAACTGAAACTAAACCTGCCAACAAAGGGAACCAATATCAAAGCGCCGATAGCATAGCGCAAAAAGGTCGTCTGCGTGGTTGGCACATCAATCAGTAAAAGACGGACAGTGAGCATAACGCCCGCAAACATCAGCACGCCACCCATCATCCATGCCAATGCGGCAATCACCCCTTCACTGTCTTTTACCGACGCAGGATCTGCGTTATCAGAAGCGGGTATCAAACTTTTGCCAATGCTGGATTTTTTTCTGCCCAAAATAAAGGACCGCCCGTATGTGCAGCAAAACCAGTCCCAAATAGCATTGCGGCATCAGCTATATCATCCGATTCAACAACACCTTCGGCAACGGCGGCACGACATTCAGCCACAAGCGGCGTCAGTAATCTTAACGTCATAGTTTGCAAAACATCTGCGTCATAGGATGCGCGCGGCCTTATGGCTTTTTTGTCATCCCACTGATAAAAGCCCTGCCCGCTTTTGCGGCCAATCGTGCCCGCGACTATTAGGGATTTGAGCCGTGCTTCAGACGTTTCTGACATACCTAGAACGATACCGGCATCATGGCATACATCTAGCCCGATTTGATCTGCTAGTTCGATTGGCCCCATAGGCATGCCAAATTCGACAAGCGCCTGATCAATCATATCGGCGTTTTCTCCATTAACCACGGCATCGATAGCGGCAAATAAATAAGGTAGCAAAGCCCGATTGACCAAAAAGCCAGGAGACGATTTACAAGCAACAGGCAGTTTCTTCATTGCCCCTGCCACGCACATGGCACGACGGATAGCCGCGGTATCGCTGGCCGCGGTATGGACAATTTCCACCAATGGTAAAACCGGAACCGGATTAAAAAAATGCATACCAATCAAGCGCTGTGGATTTTTGAGCGACGCACCAATTTCTTCAAGCGGGATCGCCGAGGTGTTTGTCGCCATGATCGAGCCAGCTTTCATTTTGCTTTCGGCTTCGGCAAACACCATGCGCTTTATGTCAAGATTTTCAGCCACCGCCTCGATAAGCAAATCAGCTTCACACAGGCCAGCACCCATTTGATCTGCCTGTAAACGGTCTTTAGCCGTCTCAGCATCAGGAGATTTCAAACGGCGGTCATATAAAGCATGTGCACGTTTCATGGCGTTTTCAATGGTCTGGGCATTGAGGTCTTGAAGCGTAACCTTAAAGCCGCTCATCGCCGCGACTGCCGCAATATCGCCGCCCATGACGCCCGCACCAACAACGTGAATATGGGTGACTTCACTAATACCACGGCCTTGTTTTTTCAACGTATCATTCAACGCAAAGACTCGTCGCAAGCCCCGTGATGCATCGCCCATCATCAGACGGGCAAAAATGTCAGTTTCTGCCGCTATCAATCGGGCTTGATCCGGATTTTGCATAGCAAAATGACGAAGAATTTCAAACGGAGCTGGCGTGTTGGCTTCACGAAAACGCGCTGTAATTTTGGCCGTTTCAGAATCGATAAGGTCAGCTATATCTTCGGTTGTAGGAACAGTTTTTTTATCATCTGAAAATTCTTTAATTGATTTTTTAGCTTCGTCTTTTAATACACTGTTATCATGAACTAAAATATCAAAAATATTAGACGATAGCGCTGCCTTGGCGTTAAGTGGTTTTCCATGCAGCACCATGGACAAGGCTGTCGCAAGACCTGCTCTTTTGGCCATGCGGCCAGTCCCACCATAGCCTGGCAGAAGCCCCAGATTTACCTCTGGAAAACCAATTTGGACAGCGGGGTTATCAACGCCAATGATAACATCAAAGCCAAGTGCTAATTCACAACCACCGCCAAGCGCAACACCATCAACCATCGCCACAGTCGGACAAGGTAAATCCTCAATACGCTGAATGGCAGCAAGCGTTACGCTAATATGCGCTTTGATTTCATCTTCGCTGGTGAAAGCCTCAAATTCGTTAATATCGGCTCCGAAAATAAACCCGCGCGATTTAAGCGAATAAAATACAAGTCCTGCTGGCGGTGTATCGGCTAGATGTTGAGAAATATTTGCCAATTCATGCAAAACAGCGACGGTTAGCACATTGACCGATTTACCTGCCACATCAAGACCAAGCCAAATGATATCATCAGTATCCTGTTCGATATGCCAATGTTCGTATTTCATGTCTAACAAACGCATCACCATTCGAGTTTTGTAACTAGCGCACCGATCATTACTATACCCGTTCCCTTTTTTTCATAATTGCAAAATATAGATTTACCATCGAAGCATTTGCCTACAACATGCCCTTAATATATCGCAAAATTTCGGCAACATCGCCAGAGATGAATCGATCAGGGGTGCCAATTGGCCCACTATCACCACATTCGGGATCTGGTCGTGATAGAAACCAGACAGGCAATGCAAGTTTGCGCGCGGCGTGAAGTTTGGCAATACTGGCAGTACCACCTGAGTTCTTGGCACAAATATGCGTTATGCCATGCGTTTTGAACAGGGCCTCTTCATTTTCACTATTTTTATTAGGAAGTGATTCTATAAATCTGAATTTATTTGATGTAATGACATTTTCTTTTTTCAATCCACGAGCCCATATATCGATATGATCTAGCTGATTAAAGGCCGGCAAAGCCCCACTTCCACCAGCCAGAAATACACGGGCACCCTTTGGAAGGGCTTTGGTCATGTCCTGCCAGCTTGCGAAATACCGCCAATCATCGCCTTTGCCTGCTTGCCATGCTGGCCGGATGAATCGTATCAGTTTCCCCCCTATCATTGTCGTCGCATCATTGGCATTCCGGCTCATCTGCGCCGCATAGGGATGCGTTACATCAACAATGACGTCAACAGCATGGGAACGGCAAAAATCCGCCAGCCCCGCGGCACCGCCAAAACCGCCCTTACGTGTTGGCACCATCAGATCAATTGGTGATGGTGTTACGCCAGCCAATGAAGCGGTGATTGTGACCCGCGCATCATCTTTCAAACTGCCAATGAGTGTCCGTGCTTCGTTGGTGCCTGCCAAAATCAGCAAATGCATCACAATGCCAAACTTCCCGCTTGGCCTAGCAAGGCACCGTCGCGGCTGATAATCAGTATTTCGACAGCAATATCATCACGCTTGAGATAGGCACGTGCCGCATCATGTGCCTGTCCAGCAATAATTGTAGCTAGGGCATGTTTTTGATCTGTGTCTGCCATTTGCACAATTTCAAGCACGCTATTCGCATGCGCCACCGCGTCATGATCAAAGCCCAAAGGCGTTGCCACTGTCGCCAGCTTTTCAAAATCCACCTGTGACCTTGCTGAATGCAAATCAACGGCACCTTGCGCCATTTTTACCAGCTTACCAAAGCCCCCTGCGATGGTCAGGCGCGGCACCGGATTTTTACGCATATATTTTAGCATGCCACCGATAAAATCACCCATATCAAGTAACGCTATGTCAGGCAGATCATAACGGTTTTTGGCAAATCCCTCGGATGTAGCACCGGTTGACCCAATTACATGCGGCAAGGCATTTGCCCGCGCAACATCAATACCGCGATGAATGGACGCAATCCATGCTGAACAGGAAAATGGCCGCACGACACCTGTTGTCCCCAAAATTGATATACCGCCTTCGATTCCCAGCCTTGGATTCCATGTTTTAAGGGCAATCTTGTCACCATCAGGTACCGAAATTTCAATTTCAACATCACGTGTTCCCCCAAGTGACGTTGCCAATGCATCAATCACAGAAGACATCATCTGACGTGGCACGGGATTGATCGCTGGTTCGCCCACATCGATAGGCAATCCGGGCTTTGTAACAACCCCCACACCAGAACCCTGGCAAAAGACCACGCCACTACCACGCGCGCCAAGCCGCACAGTGGCGCAAATCAGAGCGCCATGCGTGACATCCGGATCATCGCCTGCATCCTTTATGACACCAGCAAAAGCCCAGCCATCACCAACTTTGGTTGTGGCTATTTCTAAATCGGCATTTTTGCCGCTTGGCGTCACAATAGTGACGCGATCAGGAAACTTGCCTGTTATCAAAGCCATGTAGGATGCATTGACCGCGGCGCTAGCACAGGTGCCCGTTGTCCATCCGAACCGTAAATTAGAGCTAAGCGTTGACGTCATGGGTTTTTATCATTTTGTCTGAATGTGATAACCGCTTTATTTGCCGTCAAATTTTCGTGCAATGGACAGCTAACA
>JABJBD010000139.1 GCA_018668795.1 Candidatus Puniceispirillum sp.
GGACAAGCCGCTCCAGCGCCAATGGCTGTCAGTGGATCGTCAGGTGGGGTAACAAAAAGCGCGTGTGCGGATGGTGACTCGCACCGATTTACCACTCAAACGGTTAAGGCATCTGGTGTTGGTGAAACCGCGTACCAGGCAACATTGCAAGCGTTGCAAACAGCGGTCAGCAAAGTCAATGGACTTGCCATCGCCGCGCAAACACAAACGGATATCCAGTCGGTCAGCAGGGGTAATCAGGACAGCGCAAACTATGCGTTTTCCAATGCGTTTCAGCAATCCATCAGCACCGTATCAAAAGGTATCATTCGTTGCTGGGCTGTGATTGAGTCAAAACAAAGCAACACCATTGCCGGGGCACAAGAAGTTTGGTTGTTGGTCACTATAACAAAATATAAACCTGATCCGTCACTAAACTTGCCGCGCGTAGCGGTGACAGATCTTTCATTGTCGCTGGAAGCGCGTAAATCGGCTAAGGGCCGCACTGTTGCGTCGAGCGTGCCACGTCGGGTCATGGATGTCTTGAGCGATTCCCAAAAATTCGCGATGATTGACAGGAAATATATGGACCTAACCCAGGCCGAATTAGACTTGATCACGGGAGACGGCTTCAAGCTGGAAGAATTGGCCCGGCTTGGCAACCGGGTCGGCACCGACTACCTGATTGTGGGGACGGTGACCAGCGCCAAAGAATGGGTTGAAACACGTACGATGAAATCAACAGGTAAAGTGTTCAGGCGCGTCAATAGTCATGTTTCTGTATCGATCCGGATGATTGACGTAGCGACGTCTCAAGTGGTCTATTCAGGTGAGCCGTCCTACCGGGGGGCGCATAGTTTGAAAACGGCAACTGACTATATTGTTCGGTTGGCTGGTGCCCATATTGTCAATGCCCTGTATCCAAACACAGTGACGGTGCCAAAACCACCGGTAACTAAAAAAACATCAGTTAAGGATGTGCAAAAAGTTGGCAAAAAAGCGCTCGACGAGCTGAAGAAGGAGAGTCAGGGTGATTGGTAAGTTTATAAAAAAATCCGTTGTGGCAGCTATCTGTGGTTTGGTAGCCCTTGGTCTATCGCCTTTGGCTCATGCGGAAGATGAATTGTTAGATTTTGATGCTCCGCCGCGTAATTTGGCGAAGCCAATCAAGACGATTGAGAATGGTTGTGCTCAATTCATAACCAAGAAGTTGAAGAAGAAGATTGGTCAGAATTTCAAGCCGAATGGTGACGAGTTTTGGATGCAGACGGGTCAGGCGCAGATTTCTGGTCCAGTTGGTGGCGAGAACTACATCAATGAGCGGATGAACGCCTATGAAAAGGCTGTGCTGGATGCCAAGCGCAAAATTTTGGCTGGGATGAAGGTTGAGGTTGCGCGTGAGGTATCTTATCAGCTGTTGGGGCCCGAGCAGAAGGCGGCGCTGAAAGCCGCAGCGCCTGCGGCAGACAAGCAGAAGATTGCACAATATGAAGATAAGCGCGATTTTGGTTCAGCGGTAAAGAAGAGTCTTGAGCTATTGAACCGTGATCTTGATCAGAAGCTAAAGGAGACCGAGCCGGCCGCACCAGAACCGGCGCCAGGATCGCTTGATCAGGCTGTTGAACAAAAGAAACGCAAGGTTGGCGAGCGTTTTTCAGACACGATCAATGCCAGTGCGATGAGCCAACTTTACGGTATTCGCCGGATATTTGTTTTGGATAATTCACCAAAGGGGTCTGACATCAAGGGCACGGTATGTGCTGCTGTGGTGTATTCCGATACAACACGGCGTATTGCTGATGCGATGCATGCACAGGATCCGTCACTGTTGCCAGCTACAAATCAGCCAGGACCGCCATTGGTGATGCAGATTCCGGACAAGTCGACGCCTGAAGGTTTGAATGCATTGGTGACAACAATGGGTGTTGATAGCCGGGTTGATGAGAATGGCAATTATTGGTTGATTTCCTATGCGATTGCTGGACCTGCGGTTGAAGGCAACACGATGGCACAGCTGGCGGCGCGTCAGATGGCGTATGAAAGGGCGCGCGCTGGGCTTCGTACCTATATGGGCGAGATTGCAACAATGAAAAGCCTGACGGATCTTGATTCAAAAAGTGATGTGTTTGGCAAAGGGGACGAGGCCTATACATTCAACAATAATTTTGATTATCAAGTGAAGTCGGCATCGGAATCGGCATCGCTGGTTGGCGTCGTTGATGGAGATGATTTTGCTGCGACACACCCGGAGACGGGTAATGAAGTGATTGGCGCCTATGTGTTGTGGAGTTCCAGTACTATGGCCGGTGCTAAAAAACAGTTCAAAGATATGAATGAACCGCGCCCACAACCAACTGACGATATGACACCAAATACTGGAACAAGCGGACAAGCCGCTCCAGCGCCGGCTAAAAAACCGTTCCAGGGTTTCAAGGGATCGGCAGTAGGCGGCACTTCACCCAATAGTTATTAA
>JABJBD010000176.1 GCA_018668795.1 Candidatus Puniceispirillum sp.
ACTGCCCAGCATCGAATTCGTGAAAAATCACTAGCACGCGACCTTGAAATTGATACGCCCGCTTTTTGGCATGTTAAAAATGCCGCCTCACTGCATACGGCCATGGCCACGTTGAATAAAGACGGCATTTTGAAAACCTGCACACTTGGCTATGACGGCAAGGGACAGGTCAAAATCTCACCGATAAGTGATTTTGACGCTGTTTTTGCATCTCTGGAATCGGATGATGTAATTCTCGAAGAAATGATACCTTTTACCGCCGAAGTCAGCTTTTTAATCGCCCGCACCCGTGACGGAAGCTCACGCGTATTTCCAGCCAGCCTAAATCAGCATAAGGATGGTATCCTTGATCAGTCTGTTGCGCCAGCCGCGCTTGATGACAAGCTAATAACAGCCGGTACTCAGGCGGTAACAAAATTGGCCGATGCGCTGGACTTGTTCGGTGTCATGGCTCTTGAATGTTTTATCACTGATGATAACAGGTTGCTTTTCAACGAAATTGCGCCGCGCCCGCATAACTCTTTTCACTGGACAATCGAAGGCTCCGCGACCAGCCAATTTACGCAACTTGCCCGCGTTCTGGCTGGAATGCCATTTGGCTCTGTCAGCACTTACGGATGTTGGCAGATGGATAATCTGCTTGGCGAACATATGGAAAATGTCCCCGCATTACTGGCAAATGATCAAGTTCATGTACATTTGTATGGCAAAAGCGGTGCCAAAAAAGGCCGCAAGATGGGACACACTAACCGTCAAATCGGTTGATTGTTGAGACTGGCTAGCGTTTCTTTAACGTCGCGGCAAGGTCGAATGGTGTTGCCTGATACAGATCATTTATCCAATTGCTGATAAGCAAAAAGGCAAAAGGCCGCCAGAAGTTGACTGGTGTTTTGGTAACATCATCATTAGGAAAATAATGTTCAGGAAGAGCGGTTTCTTTACCTTCAGCAGTATCACGGTGAAATTCATCACCCAACGTAGCAGCATCATATTCCAGATGGTTCAGAACAAACAGGTCACCTGTTGCCGCATCACGTACCATACCAACGCCGCACTCATCTCCTTCGGCGAGTATCTGCAATCCTGCTTTTTCCAAGTCTTCGGGATGGTTCATAGTATATCGTGAAATCGGCATCGGGAAGTTATCAGTAAACCCATTCATCAGACGACCCGATAAGTCATTGAGCCGATGTTCAAAAATACCAAACAGTTTTTTATCCCTTTCATATTTTGGCACATCATGAAAATGATGCAACAAAGCCTGGGCACCCCAGCAAATACCAAGCCGCCGAAAACAATGTGAACGTGACCATTCCATTATTTCGGTCAATTCCTGCCAATAGGTCACATCAGTAAAGGGTAAGGTTTCAACTGGCGCACCAGTAACAATTAATGCATCAAAATAATCATCACGAACATCATCTAATTGACGGTAAAAACGTCGCATATAACCTGGCTCAGTATTGCGCGGCGTATAGCTGGCAGTGGTCATTAGAATCATTTCGACTTGCAACGGTGTATTGCCGAACAGTCGTGCAAACTGAATTTCGGTGTCTTTTTTCTTTGGCATCAAATTTAGCAATAAAAGACGCAACGGGCGAATATCCTGCTGCATCGCCAGTTCTTGCGGGATAATATCTACCGCTTCAGCGTTGAGCGTTTCTATAGCCGGCAAATTATCTGGCACTTTAATTGGCATTTTTTCTCCTAAGCGCTTGCAGTCACTCATGCCTTAAACATTTATAATTCAGGTGGCCGTTTTGGCCAGACTAACAAGTTATCAAGTTTAACAAACTATAAGACCAATATAATGAAAAGCTCTAAAAAGGTAGGACGTCAGTCTAGCGTGAACGTGCCATTGTTGAAAACAGCCCCATCGCCATACGTTTGCCAGTTGTCATTACAGCCTTAACTGGCGCTGTCATCTTTGGAATCTGGCCAATGTCACGTAACCGACGATCAAGAAAAGCCTCAGTCGCAGTCATCGAACCTGAATTATCCGCCAGCCATGCCAGCAATGTCGCGCTGTAGACGCCTGCCAATGACGCGCGTTTAGTATAGAATGAAAAATCAGTGTCACGCTGACCTGCGGCGCGCCACATGGCATCAACCGTACGATATAATGCTTTCGCCGAAGCTGGCGTATTAGAAGGAACCGCCAGCACCGCAAGTCCGCGCCGGATTGCCTCTTTATGCAGATTAGCGTGTTCCAAGCGCAATAGAATAAGCGTCCGTATCATTAAATGAATTTTTTCAGGACGATCTGCCATTGTCGCAAACTTATCAGTCATGGCCGCATCGGCCAGCGCAGAATGCATCAAAATGGCATCAACGGC
>JABJBD010000170.1 GCA_018668795.1 Candidatus Puniceispirillum sp.
CCTTTAGCGCGGATCAGATTGCCCCGCTGTTCGACGTGGCTGCGGAACTTGGTCTGCCGGTTAAACTACATGCCGAACAATTGACCAGATGTGGGGGCAGCCTTTTGGCGGCGCGTCACAAGGCGTTGTCGGTGGATCATGTCGAATATGCGAATGAAGAAGATGTGATGGCGCTGGCCGCTGCCGGCAGCGCAGCGGTCTTGCTGCCGGGTGCATTTTACACACTTCGGGAAACCCAAAAACCGCCGGTGGCGTTGTTTCGCTCGCATGGTGTGCCGATGGCACTTGCCACCGATGCAAACCCTGGGTCATCGCCTCTGACATCGTTGCTGTTGGCCATGAATATGGGCTGTACGCTGTTTGGCATGACGCCGTGTGAGGCGCTGGCCGGAGTGACAAGACATGCAGCGACAGCGCTTGGCGTTTCTGATACCGGCATCTTGCGCCCGGGCTTGCGGGCAGATATTGCCCTATGGGATGTGGCGCATCCGGCCGAGCTTTCCTATCGGATTGGTTTCAATCCACTCAATCTTCGTATTTTTGAAGGGCAAATCACATGATCACACTGGTTCCAGGCGAGGTTACCCTCGTCCAGCTTGAACAAATTTGGCGTGGCCGCGATGATGTCGCCCTGCATCCAGACACAAAAGCCCCGATTGAGGCGGCGGCAGCGTTTGTCGCCAAGGCGGCGGCGGGTGGCACTGCGGTTTACGGCGTCAATACAGGTTTTGGCAAGCTCGCCAATGTGGCCATTGCCGAAGACCAGACGGCCATTCTGCAACGCAACCTCGTGCTTTCGCATTGCTGCGGTGTTGGTGAGGCGCTGGATGCGCCAACGACACGGATGATGATGGTCCTCAAATTATTATCGCTTGGGCGTGGGGCATCCGGGGTCGCCTGGGAGACGGTGGAACTGATTACCGGGATGTTGAACAAGGGGGTTTTGCCCCAAATTCCTGTTCAAGGATCGGTTGGCGCGTCGGGTGATTTGGCGCCGCTTGCGCATATGGCGGCGGTCATGCTGGGCGAGGGTGAAGCGTGCTTTAATGGCGACATCATGTCCGGCGGGGCGGCGCTTGCCGCGGCCGGCTTGTCGCCGGTGGTTTTTGGCCCAAAAGAGGGGCTTGCCCTGATCAATGGCACTCAATTCTCTACCGCGTGCGCTCTTGCGGCGCTGTTTGATGGCTGGCGCAATTGCCGGGCTGGCGGGGTGACAGCGGCGCTGTCGACGGATGCGATCATGGGATCGACCGCCCCCCTTGTTGACGCAATTCATACATTGCGCGGGCACCAAGGACAGATTGCTGTGGCCCGGGCCCAGCGGGCGATTATGCAAGGCTCAGAGATCCGCGATAGTCACCGCGAGGATGACACGCGCGTGCAAGACCCATACTGCATCCGCTGCCAACCGCAGGTGACAGGCGCCGCTATGGACTTGCTTCATTTTGCCGGACAAACACTGGAAATTGAGGCCAATGCCGTGACAGACAACCCATTGGTTCTGGTTGACGAAGGGCGGATCGTCTCGGGTGGTAATTTCCATGCTGAACCGGTTGCTTTCGCGGCTGATCAGATTGCCCTTGCGCTGGCCGAGGTCGGTTCGATTTCGCAGCGCCGTGTGGCGTTGATGGTGGATCCGTCTCTTAGCTTTGATTTGCCGCCCTTTCTGACGGGAAATCCAGGGCTCAATTCGGGCTTCATGGTCGCTGAAATCACCAGCGCTGCGTTGATGAGTGAGAACAAGCATTTGGCCAACCCCTGTTCAACCGACAGCACGCCGACCTCGGCCAATCAGGAAGACCATGTTAGCATGGCGGCACACGCGGCCCGCCGGCTTCAGAAGATGAATGCCAACCTCAGTATGATTCTGGGAATTGAACTTGCCTGCGCGGCACAGGGTGTGGGCTTTAGGGCGCCATTGAAAACCAGCCCGATTCTGCAAGATGTGATTGACCGGTTGCGCACACGGGTAGCGCCGCTGGCAGAGGACCGATTTATGGCTCCGGATTTGCAACAGGCGGCTGCGATGATTGTTGATGGCAGTCTGGTTCAAGGCCTCGATATGCCTGCCTATATCCTAGGCCAATCGACAGCTTAACACTGGCCAACAACTGGCCAACAACTACCTAACAACTACCTAACAACTACCTAACAACTACCTAACACTGGGTCATAAAGGAGAGTATGATGCCGAATTCCCGCCATAATGTCCGCGATATCTATCCGGCGACTGGAAACCAGATCACGGCAAAAAGCTGGCTGACTGAGGCGCCAATGCGCATGCTGATGAATAATCTGCATCCCGATGTCGCTGAGGACCCGCACGCCCTCGTGGTTTACGGCGGAATTGGTCGTGCTGCCCGGACTTGGGAAGATTTCGACAAGATCGTTGCAGCCTTGCTAGACCTCGAACTTGACGAGACGTTGCTGGTGCAATCGGGAAAGCCAGTGGGGGTTTTCCGCACGCACAAAGACGCCCCGCGCGTGCTTATCGCCAATTCCAATCTGGTGCCGCATTGGGCCACATGGGATCATTTTAACGAGTTGGACAAGCGCGGCCTTGCAATGTACGGCCAGATGACTGCGGGGTCTTGGATCTATATTGGCACCCAGGGCATTGTTCAGGGCACTTATGAAACCTTCGTTGAGGCCGGGCGCCAGCATTATGCTGGTGATTTGACCGGACGTTGGATCCTGACCGCCGGTCTTGGCGGTATGGGGGGGGCCCAACCACTAGCCGCGGTGATGGCCGGGGCGTGCTGTTTGGCCGTTGAGTGTGATGAGTCACGGGCCGATTTCCGGTTGCGGACGGGCTATGTTGATGAAAAGACGCATTCACTTGATGAAGCGCTGGTAATGATCAAGGGCTGGTGTGACGCGGGTGAGGCTAAATCGGTGGCGCTGATTGGCAATGCGGCTGATGTCTTCCCCGAACTTGTGCGTCGCGGCGTCAAGCCTGATATCGTCACTGACCAGACATCGGCGCATGACCCGTTGCATGGCTATCTGCCTCTTGGCTGGAATGTCGCTGAATGGCGCGCCAAACAGGAAAGCCATCCAAAAGAAGTTGAGGTCGCGGCCAGAGCGTCGATGAAAACGCATGTGGCGGCGATGGTTGATTTCTGGAATGACGGCGTTCCGACTCTTGATTATGGCAACAACATTCGCCAAGTCGCGTCTGAAGAAGGGCTGGAGACTGCCTTTAGCTTTCCAGGTTTTGTTCCGGCCTATATTCGCCCGCTGTTTTGCCGTGGCATCGGCCCGTTCCGTTGGTGCGCCTTGTCGGGTGACCCAGAGGACATCTACAAGACAGACGCCAAGGTAAAAGAATTGGTTGATGATGCGCATCTGCATAAATGGCTGGATATGGCGCGTGAGCGTATTTCCTTTCAAGGATTGCCGGCACGAATCTGTTGGGTCGGGCTTGGCGTGCGCCACCGTTTGGGGCTTGCGTTCAATGAAATGGTTCGCACGGGAGAGCTGTCTGCGCCCGTGGTTATTGGCCGGGACCATCTTGATAGCGGCTCGGTTGCCTCTCCAAACCGCGAAACAGAATCGATGAAGGATGGCTCGGATGCGGTGTCTGACTGGCCGTTGCTGAATGCGCTTTTGAATACGGCAAGCGGGGCCACTTGGGTGTCACTGCATCATGGCGGCGGTGTTGGTATGGGCTTTTCCCAGCATTCTGGAATGGTCATTTGCTGTGATGGCACCGAGGATGCGGATCGGCGAATCGCCAATGTGTTGTGGAATGATCCGGCCACCGGGGTAATGCGTCATGCAGATGCCGGATATGACGATGCGCTGGACTGTGCCCGTGAACAGGGGCTCAACCTGCCTGGTATTCTAGACTAGGCAGGTCGATAACCGGCCTAGTGCTGCAATATTTTTGACAGAAAGGCTTGCGCCCGTTCGCCGCGCCCACCAGCAAAAAATTCGGTTTTGCCACAGTTTTCCTCGATCCGTCCTTCATCCATAAAGACGACGCGGTCGGCAACCTCGCGGGCAAAACCCATTTCATGGGTGACCACCATCATCGTCATGCCGTCATCGGCGAGTTCGGTCATAACGTCGAGAACTTCATTGATCATTTCCGGATCAAGGGCGGATGTTGGCTCATCAAACAGCATCACCCGCGGCTTCATTGCCAGCGCCCGCGCAATCGCCACACGTTGCTGCTGGCCGCCCGAAAGCTGGCTTGGGAATTTGTCCGCCTGATCGGCAATTTGCACCCGTTCAAGGTAATGCAGCGCGATGTCATCGGCCTCAGAGCGCGAGAGATTGCTGTTGCGAATGGGGCCAAGCGTCACATTCTGCAAAATCGACATATGCGGGAACAGATTGAAACTCTGGAACACCATGCCAACTTCGCGGCGCACTTGCTCCAACTGTTTCATGTTGCCATAGACTTCGCGCCCACAGACATGAATCGTTCCCTGCTGATGGTTTTCCAGCTGGTTAACACAGCGGATCATGGTCGATTTACCGGATCCTGACGGGCCGCAGACGACAACGCGCGCCCCCTGTTTGACCGACAGATTGATATCCTTTAACGCCTGAAACTGATCAAACCATTTGCTGACACCTTCAAAGGCAATCAGGGTGTCGGGGTCTGGTTGGGGTCTGGCTGATGTGTTTGACATAATGTCTCCTAGCGGCGCGCCCGCAGGGCACGTTTTTCAAGATGGCCGAACAGCGCGGCAAACGAGTAACAGAGGATGAAATACATCGCGCCGACAATGATCCATGTTTCGAAAACCTTGGTCGTGGTCGATGCCACCTCTGTGGCAAGGAAGGTCAGCTCCTGAATCGAGATCAGCGAGACAATCGCCGAATCCTTGATCAAGGTGATGAACTGACCCGCAAGCGGTGGCAGAATTTTGCGTACCGCCTGCGGAAAAATGATGTCGCGCAGAACGTCAAATGGCGACAAGCCAACGGCGCGCGCCGCCTCCCATTGACCCTTTGGGATGGATTGAATGCCGGCCCGCACGATCTCGGTGATATACGCGCCCTCAAATAGCGCCAGGCACAATGCCCCCGCCACAAAGTTGGAAAATAATCTGGGGTCACCGAACAGCATGTAGAAAACGCCTGAACTTACAAACGCGCCATTCTTGTCAAAGTCATCAAGACCAACCAGCGGCATTAACTGGCCAGATAGAAAAAAGTAAAAAATGAAGATGAAGACCACCGGTGGGATGTTGCGGACCAACTCGACATAACAGCGACTGATCATTCGCATCGCCAGGTTTTTACTGGTGCGCATATAGCCCATGACAAGGCCGATGGTGGCGGCAAATATGGTTGCCCAAAAGGCCAGTCGCAATGTTGTTGCAATGCCCTTTAACAGCAGATTAGGCACATAGCGGGCTTTTTCTTCATCATAATAGATGACGAAATTGAAAACGCGCGACCAATTCCAATTATAGACAAGCACATCACTTACACGATAGACCGCATAGGCGATAATGGCGCCAACGAGTCCGAAACAGATATAGTCTACGCTCGTCAGTTTGCGCCGTGTCTGTAAGGGGGGTCCGTTCATGCTCTGTCCCTTATGGGTTTGTCACCGACAGGAAAAACCCTGCCGGTGAATGTTTTGTCTGGGTGAAAAGAGTGATGCCAGAAACCGCTCTGCCCCAAAATTTGGCAAGGGGTCTCTGGCATCATGAAACGGGGCTACTGCTCCAGCTTCACCATGTCTTTCCAGCCTGAACGGTTCTTGAACCAAAAGTCATGACGATCTTTGAGCCAACCGCTGCTGGTGTTCACGACGATCCAGTTGCTAAAGAAATTCAGCGCATCTGAATCACCTTTACGAAGGGCAAAGCCTTCATTTCCGCGTGTCAGGTTTTCACCGTCAAAGGCAACAAAAACCTCATTCGGATATGCCTCAGACCAAAAGCGCGGCTTTGGTGCGCTCGAGACCATTGCATGTGCATTGCCGTTCACAACTTCTTGAAAGGCCTGTGCATCGTCGTCAAACTGACGCAGAGTGGATTTTGGAAACAGCTTTTGCGCGGCCTTACATGGTGTTGCACCACGACGGCAGGCAATTGTGACGCTGGCCTGATTGTAATCAGCAATCGTTGTGTAATTGCCGGCAAGCTTTGTGTTTGCAGCCATCATCTGGCCCGAATGCGCATATGGTGTGGTGAAATTCACTGTCAGGTTACGCTGTGGGGTGATTGACATGCCGCCGATGATGACATCGAATTTCTTTGCCAACAGTGATGGAATGATCCCACTCCAGGCTGTAGGCACAAATTCAACCTCAACGCCCATGTCGGCAGCAAGTTTAGTTGCAACGTCAATTTCAAAACCGATCAGGCCGCCTTGCTTGTCACGCATTGCCCATGGAACAAAAGTCGACATGCCAACCTTCAGCGTGCCCCGCTTTTGAATATCTGCAATCAGGTCATCAGCAACCGCGGGCAACGAAGTTGCAACAACCCCGAAGACTGCCACGAGCGCCATAGCCGCCTTGGCTTTCAATATCCGTGTAAGTTTCATTTTTTTCTCCTCTTGCTCTGTTGTAATTCTCTTTATGGTTAAGTGGTGTGATGGGTCTCATCGTGCCCTGTTCATCTTTATTTCGAGGATGTTGACCATAATGGAAAGGCTGGTCGTCAGGACAAGATACATGCCGGCTACGATGAACCAGATTTCAAATGCCATATAAGTGTCGGATATCAGATTGAGTCCTTCGGTTGTCAGTTCGGAAACAGCGATAACGCTGACAATGGCGGAATGTTTGATCAGGGAAATCAGCAAGCCGGTCAATGGCGGCAGAATTAGCGGCAGCGCCTGCGGGACAATCACATAGCGATATTTGTCAAATTTTGACAGGCCGGTTGCATCGGCGGCTTCATATTGGCCGCGCTCAACGGCCTGGATGCCCCCCCGGATGATTTCTGCGGCAAAAGACCCCTCAAATGCGGCAAGGCATAAAACCCCGGCCCAGAACCGGTCAATGCCAAAAATTGGCGCCAAAACGAAATAGAACATGAACAATTGCACGAGCAGGGGTGTGTTGCGAATGATCTCGAGATAGGTGGTGGCAATCGACCGTCCGGCAATCGAGTTCGACATTCTGCCAATCGCGGTTAAGGCGCCAATTAATATTGAGAGAACACTGCTGATGCCAGCTAGTTGTAAGGTTACAAGGATGCCATTGATTAACGGGCCGGGAATGAATTCCCCATCGATTATCCGGTAAAAGAACGGCCCGACACGATACCATTGCCACCTATATTCCATCGCGGCGGCACCGGCGTATATCAGCCAGGCAAGGATGCCAAACAACAAAATGGCCTGTGCCACCTGCCAAAGAGACCGCGCAATGTGAGCTGACGCAGGATCTTTTGGATGCCGCACGCCGTCCACGCCAAGCAGTCTTGCAAGCAACGGCATTTCAGGATGTATCTGCGTCACCAATCTGGCTCCCCTTAACCAAAAAAACGGCTCTTTCATCATATATGTAAATAGTTCGATGGCTATCTTTTTATTTATGTTATGTATTATCGTATCAAGTTGTGGTCCATCGTCGGTGGGTTATTAGTGTTGGATGTTGCCTGGGAAAAAGGAAAAGGATGAAAATCACCCTCCGCCAGATTGACGCGTTTCAAACTTTAATTGCCTCAGGAACGGTAACAAAGACGGCGTCTTTACTAGGTATTTCACAGCCAGCTGTAAGTCGGTTGATTTCAGATCTTGAGAAAACTGTCGGTTTCAAGCTGTTTAATAGGTCAGGGCGAAAGCTTGAGGCAACGCTTGAAGCACGTCTGTTTGCCGAGGAAGTGACGCAATCCATGTCTGGTTTAAAGCGGATAGAACAGGCAGCGCAAAATATTCGTGACTTTAATCATGTGCAGCTTCGCCTCGTTAGCACCCCATCCTTTGCACCGACATTAGCACCCTTACTTATCGAAAAATTTTCCAAACGGCATCCAAATGTCCATGTGTGTCTTGAGATTCAATCCGATGATGAGCGCATTGAGTGGATGGTGCTAGAAAATCAGGATTTTGGTATCGCGGTTTCGACAGGGCGCAACCGCAATATCGCCACGCATGAATTGCTATGTACTGAAGCAGTGTGTATTTTGCCCGTATTGCATCGGCTGGCTGGTAACAAAAGCATTTCGCCCGAAGATCTTGTCGGTGAAAACTTCGTGTCCTATTTCGAGGGGTCTATTTTCAAAAGCGATATCGACAAGGCTTTTAATATGGCAAAAGTGCAGCGTTTAACCAAGTATGAAGGCAAGACAACAGGCGCGATTATTGGTATGGTCGGGGCTGGGCTTGGCGTGTCGATCATCAGTTCGGGCTTTGGCGCTGGATCATTTGATCAGAGGTGCACAACCGTACCGTTCACGCCGTCGATACGCTATTCGGCAGAGCTTTTATGGTCGACGCAACGGGGGCTATCAGCGATCCAGAATGAATTTCTTGATATGGTTAGGGATGAATTTTGTGACCCTGGCAGTTAAGCCAATTACGTCTCATCACGGTTTAGCGCGTCACGGAATATTTTACGCGCTGTTGCGCTGTGAATATAGTTGTAATCGCGCGGATAGGCTTTTCCGGGCGCAATCTTCAGCACCGCCATCACTGGCCCGTCACACGCCAGCAACTCCGGCAAGGCCGCCTCAAACGCATCCAGCTGTGAAAAGCACATCGCATCTTGATAGCCTGCAGCTTTTGCCATGCCGACAAAATCTACAGTTCCAGTTCCGGGGATGGGATGGCCCCCATTCACCTCATAGACGCCATTTTCAAAAACAAGGTGAAGAAAATGTTTTGGCCGCACATTGGCAATGGTGACAAGACTGCCAAGATTCATCAGCAGGCTGCCATCACCATCAAGCACAATGACCCTCCTGTCCGGACTTCCCAAAGCAAGCCCAAGCGCATGCGAAGATGCCTGGCCCATAGCCCCCGTTGACACGTAATTGAGGTCACGCGGGCAAAGCGCAAGCCAGTCAAAACAACTCTGGTAAACCGCAACAACAAGGTCGCGTGGCTCAACATGTGGCCGCAAAGTGGTGAGAGCAAGGTCACGCTGGATCATGGGCGCTCTCCGGCAATGACTGGCGATTGGCCAACAAGAAAGCACAGCGCATCACCAGTTTCGTAGGCGGTGTCAATAGCCGGTGCAATGTGTTGCGTATCAGCATCGCTGTCGATTCCGATATGCTTTAGCGCCATGACGTCGAGAATGGGTGGAATGATTCGAACGCCGTAGCTGGCTGATGCCAGAACAGTTTCGTCAGGGGCCTTGCCTTGCAGTCCGACCATCATGCACACCGGTTGATGGTAATCCATGGCAATGGCCCGGATCGCGTTCAGCGAGTCCATTAGGCCGGTTTGCTGCATCAGCAAGAGCGCGCGGGTGTTGCTGTAGGAGAGCGCAGCACAGATGGACACGCCTTCATCTTCTTTGCACACGCGGATCAACTGGAAATCCGGGTCTTTGCTGATGGGCCATAACAGCCCGTCGCTTGTTACGATATCAGGGACTGATACGATGATCCCCACTCGGGCTTTTTTGAGCTGGGCGATGATGTCCTCACCGCTGGGCGGGGCTAGCTTGTTGGCCGGCGATGACGCGGTCATGCCATCTCTCCATACAGGCGAACCAGCGCGGCGGTGGCGGCGCGTGTTTCCGCGTGGTGGCCGATGGTCATCCGCAGGCACGAATCGAACGCTGGCGATGCAAAGCGTCGCAAGGAAATGCCTTCCTGGCGTAATGCCGCATCAAGCTTTGGCGCCAGATTTTTGTCAGACTTCATTTCCATCAGCACAAAATTACCATGCCCAGGATAGACGTGAATGCCAGCGTCTGTGAGCTTTAGCGTCGCCTCATCACGCAATTTTGCCGTTTCATTACGCACATAGTTGCGATGGTCCTCGTCAGCCAGTGCTGCAACAGCAGCGTGCAGAGACGGGGTCGCCAGCGGGAATGTGAGGCCGATTCGGGTGATCGTATCGATCACTTGCGGCGCGGCATAGGCCCAGCCAACACGCGCCCCAGCAAGGCCATGGATTTTTGAAAAGCTTCGCGTCACAACCACATTGTCATGCGCCCGCACAAGGTCTTCACCGGTTGCATAGGCAGGGTCGGTCACATATTCGGCATAAGCCCCATCAATCACCAAAAGAACATGGCCGGGAAGGCCCGCATGCAGGCGTCGTACCTCATCACCTGGCAACATGGCGCCTGATGGATTGTCCGGGTTGGCAAGATATACGATCCGTGTCTCTGGGGTCAGGCTGGCCAGCATGGCATCAACATCGGTGCAGAAATTACTGTCCGGCGCTGCGAGCGCCTCGGCATCGTTGGCATAGGCATAATTTGGCACTTTGAGATAGCTGTTCTGGCTTCGTAAAAGCGCGGTGCCGGGCTGCAGATAGGCGCGGGCAATGCGGGCCAGTATATCGTCTGAGCCAAATCCGATGGCGAGGCGCTCAGGCTCAAGCCCGTGGGATGCCGCGATCGCCGGAACAAGGATGCTGGCTGGATTTTCCAGATAGCGTTCAAGATGGTCTGTTGCGGCGGCGGCGGCGGTTAACGCCTTTGGTGAAGGGCCAAACGCACTCTCATTCGAGTCGAGTGAGATTGTGATTTCGGGGCCAGCATCCGCTGATGTTGCCACCATGTGGGCCTTGATCGACGAAATGCCAGATTTAGCCTGTGGAACGGAAATTGTCACATCTGTCACCCTGAAAAAAACCTCGCTGGCCTATGCTAATTCATCACATTAACGTATAGTAATTGCAAGCAATTTTAAAAAAAGTTATAGTCAAATTGTGCTGAATGAAACTTATATTTAAGTTTCAGACAGAGAAAAAGACAGAGAAAAAGACAGAGAAAAAGACAGAGAAAAAGACAGAGAAAAAGACAGAGAAAAAG
>JABJBD010000101.1 GCA_018668795.1 Candidatus Puniceispirillum sp.
AATGACGTATTTGTCGCCAACAGCTGCGTTTGCATTCATAGCGGCTTCGAATGCCGGCGTTCCATGATCAGCAAGCGTAACTACCCGATTTGTGCCCGCAGAAGTTGTCGCGGCCGAGCCATCTGATTTCAAAACTTTACTCGAAAACAATGGCGCACCCGCAATAACATTATTCAGTACAATATCGGCACCGCCCTTGCTCTCGAGGATAATTCGTTTTCCATTTGTCGAAACAACGGCGCTCACACCTGTATTATCACTTTCACGATTAATCGCCACCGCCAAAGAGTCCAGGGTTGAAGGCGTCACTGAAGCGGCAATTGTGATTGGCTCTTCATTTAAACTGGTAATATCAAACTGAACCTGACCACTTGTCTGAAAAGCTGATAGTTCGACACGTAATTGCGCGGTTGCACGAACGCCAATGTCAGCCAGATCAGTATTGATCTTATTAGCAACATCGCTTGCCCATGCACCCGCAGAAATGCTTGTTTGGCGAGTTTCACCATTAGCCATGGTGATTGTAAGGTTACGATCCACCAGTGCATTTGATGGCACGATATCAGTCCCACCAATAGCAGCTGCGGCCATGCCGTTGCTGCCAGTGGCGACAACAAAATGTCCACCATCACTAAAGATATCAATATTGGCGCCGCGGTAACCATTTTCATTTTTGTTTAAATAATCGCCCCGATAAACCGCTTCCACTGAGAAACCATTTTTAGTTTTGACTAAATCGTCAATTTGCATAGTGGTTAGTGCACTACCTGCAAGATGGCGGCCTTCGCGCGTGAAAACTTGAATATTGGAGGCATCAACAGCATCAGACAAGCTAGCACTAATAGTGCCAGATTGGGTTACAACGTGCGCAACTTCACTGCCAGTCTTTTGGAAGTTGCCTTTTGAAGATGCAATGACAAAGCTACCTGCCCCGCCGCTGGCGTAAAGCCCAAGATCAGCCAATGAAAAGCCACCACTTGACCGCAAGACACCATTATTCAGCAGGGCCGAAATTTCGGACATTTCAGACCATTTCTGGCCAGATGGGGCATTTGGATAGGCAGCCGCATGAGTGATATTAAAACTATGTGGCCCATCGTTGTCACTGCCATCAAGTTCAAAACGAAGTTGAGTTAGATTTTCAATATCAGTGGCTGAGATTTGAAAGCTCGCTGCCGCCTGTTTAGCAAATGACGACAATTCGATATTGGACGTTCCAGCAGGCACAGTTGCAACAAGCCCATCACGCAAAAAATTTGTTGCTTCAACCGGTGCTTGTGAATTTGCTAGTGTGTTAGCAACCTCTTTTTCAACAAATGTTTCAGCTGTTTGACCAGCTTTAATTGTCAGGCTGGCTTCACCTGTATTTTTATTATCTGCAGATACCGATGTCGCTGAAGCAGCGGCTATTTCTTGCGGACGTTTTAATAGAAACGTCAAACCAGCTGCTGCATTTTTCTGCGGGTTCACATAAAAGCTGTCGCCGTCTTTTGCCTCACCAGTAACAGCCAAATTAAAGCCTGGACCGTTAATTTGTTCTTTACCTGTTAGCGGCTCCTCTAGGTCGTCGCCAGTCAATGTCCATTGGTTGGCAACTGCATTGAAAACCGCCGTCATTGGTTTTTGCGGCAAACTATTAACATCGTTTACATTTACCTCAATGATTAGGCTGGAGCTATTGCTCCGATTTAGCGCAATTTCAAGACCACTTGTGCTGAACATCGGAGCGCCGGTCTTACCATCAAGATCAACACCTAATTTATGCTGCTTGTTTACATTTGTACTAACCAAGCTAGCAAGATGATTGACCTCTTTTGCAACTTCCTCAGTCATCGCAAATGCGTCAACAAGACCAGCGATCATGCCGGAAGACACCTGGCTTGTTGGAGTGTTACGTAGACCAGGGTTCAACACAATTTGGATTGTGTCTTCACGCAAGACATAACCAACAGATGTCGATGTTGTCATTGACACAAGAGATGGACCAACACCCGATGACCCGAGCGTAATATCAGCATATCCACGGTCATCGTATTTAACACTAACATCAGTTAATTTTGCGATGTCACCAATGATCCGGTCGCGCAAATCAAGAAGTGAATTTGGTGATTGGCCACTTTGACCTGATGATAGAATTCTTGAATTGACCGATGCCAGTTCTTTTGCCAGCAAGCTGACACCAGTCACCGCATCATCAAGCATCGATAATGTACCTGCTTGCTGCTGCGATAATTGTCCGGATAATGAGTTGAACCGAGAGGCAAGCGCGTCACCCTCTTCGATGGCAACTACTCGCGGTGCCAAATCACCAGGTGACGATGCCACCTCACTAAGAGCATTGAAAAAACGTCCAATCTGGCTTCCCAGATCAGCATCAGACGGCAGCAGCATATTTTCCAGCTGCTTGATCTGGTTCAGATAATTATCCATGCGCTCAAACCCGCTTGTTGTCGAGCGCGCACGATCAAGCAGAAACGCATCAAATGAGCGACGTATATCAGCAACACGAACACCAAGACCTGCCTGATTGGCAAGGCTGGTAATGCCGCCTTGACTAGCAGTAACTTCTTGAAGGTCAGCCTCGCGGCGCATATAGCCTTCAGTATTCATATTGGCGATATTTTGGCC
>JABJBD010000025.1 GCA_018668795.1 Candidatus Puniceispirillum sp.
CATCAGCATCTTCACCACCACAGCAATTAAGCTGGCGTAGCCATTATTGGCAGACAATCGCATTGTCTTTGCCATTGGTAATTGGCCAGCTTGCCTCAATCGGCATTGCCACCGCAGATGTGATCGCGATGGGTCAGATCAGCAGTAATGATCTGGCGTCTGGGTCTTTGGCGGCACGCTTTTACCAGCCTTTCTACTTCATGGGGTTGGGCATCACATTGGCAACTGGGCCCATCGTAGCACAGGGGCTTGGCGGCAATGATCCGCGTCTGGTACGCCGCGCTTTTCGTCAAGGGATGGTGATTGCGGTCTTTTTGGCATTGATTGCCATGCCCTTTGTCATGGTGGGGGATATTGTTCTGGTCTGGCTGGGACAAGACCCAGCAATTTCGGCACATGCCAAAGATTTTCTATTCTGGTCGGCAATTGGCCTGCCATTCATGTTCCTGTTTTTTGTTCTGCGCCAATTTGTCAGCTCGCATAAAAAACCAATGCCGCAAGTGATCGCCACGATTGGCGGCTTGCTGGCAAATATTCTGGGGAATCATATTTGCGTCTATGGGTATGGGCCTATTCCGCCAATGGGGCTTGGTGGCATCGCGCTTTCAACAACAATCGTCTATTTGCTGATTTGCATCAGCTTGTTGATTTATATCGGCATTACCGAACCCTATAAATCGTCAAAGCCATTTCAACGCCTGTGGATTATGGATTGGGAGATCACCCGCCGCATCTTTGTTATTGGTATTCCCATAGGATGCACAATCGTTGCTGAAACCGGCATGTTTATCGCGGTTGTCTTTATCATCGGGCTTTATGGACCAGTCCCACTGGCGGCATCAGCTATTGCCAACCAGATTGCGGCGGTTGCCTTTATGGTGCCGCTAGCGATTGGTCAGGCCAGCACGATCCGCGTGGGTCATTTCGCCGGTGCCAATGACCGCCATAATATCAGTCGGGCAAGCTGGTCGGCTGTATGGGTTGGGCTTGGACTGTCTAGTATCATCATGGCCTATCTGTTCTTGCAATCCGAATTTCTGATTGATTTGTTTCTGGCTGATAACGATCCGATGGCGGCGGCTGTCGCAACCTTTGCCATTCCGATGATGATTATCACGGCACTGTTCCAATGGGGAGATGGCACACAGGCGATCACCATTTCGGCGCTTCGCGGTCTTAATGATACCAAGGTTCCAGCCTATATCGCGATTGCTTGTTTCTGGTTTATTGGTGTTGGCATTGGGGCGCTCGGGGCTTATGCCTTTGATTTCGATCCGGTTGCAATATGGGGATGTTTGCTAATCGGGCTTATGGTGGCATCGGTTGCATTGACATATCGCCTATATGTGGCAACCAGCCGGATTACCCGCGGCGGTGCGATTTTGACACAGTAACACCGCTATTTCTGCTGTATTAATCCTGTTGGGTCTAAATGATTTTGGGCTTATCATCCGTCTATGGTTACAACGCAAAGACATTTTGATCGCATCTGCCCAAGCATACCCTATGCCAATCCGGATAAGGGGGAACTTGCATCAGCATTGGTAGCCGAATTTGCGCCTTATCTTGATGCCAATAACGCGAATACGGATGACAGCTTTTCACCAACCGACATAGCAACCATTTTCACACATGCCCCGCATCTTTTGTTTCTGGCGCGTCGCTTTGCCGATGATATTGCTCGCATTCTGGCAGGGAACGCGGCTGATATTATCAATGAAGCGCATGACAAATTCCGGCAATCAATGCGGCATATCGATGATGAAAACAAAGCCATGCAAACCATTCGCCATTTCCGGGGACGGGTTTCATTTGCGGCGGCGCTTGCTGATATTGCCGGACTGACAATAATGGAGACGCAGTTCACCTGGCTTAGCGATGCCGCAACATGCGCGGTTCAGGAAACAGCACATTTTCTGATGCGCCACGCTGCCCGCCGCGGTCTGGCAAAGCCCCCACAAGACAATCTGTCAGGATGCGGATGGATTATTTTTGCCGTCGGCAAACTGGGCGCCGAAGAGCTGAATTATTCATCGGATATTGATCTGATTATCATACATGATCCAGATGCGAATCCGCTTAACGATCCTGCTACCGCACAGGCCTTTTATGTTGCACAAACACGCGCGCTGGTGAAATTACTTTCCGCCGCCACGGCTGATGGTATTGGCTGGCGCATTGATTTGCGATTACGCCCCGATCCAGGCGCAACCGCCGTTAGCATCCAGATCGCCGCGGCGCTTGGCTATTATGAATCTATAGCGCGCACATGGGAACGGGCGGCCTTTATCCGCGCCCGTCCAATCGCTGGGGATATTGAGGCCGGCTATGCTTTCCTTGATGAAATACAGCCCTTTATATGGCGCCGTTCGTTTGATTACACAGTCATGGATGATATGCGCACAATGTTACGTCGCCCGCCGGACAGTTCACAATGGACAGAATTTAATCTGAAAACCGGACATGGCGGCATTCGCACGATCGAATTTTTCACGCATGTTCTGCAACTGGTCTTTGGCGGGCGCGAACCTGAAATCCGTCAACATCGTACACCTCAGGCTTTGCATATGCTGGCCAAAAAAGACTGGATAACATCTGCACAGGCTAACGGATTAATTGCCTTATATACTTTGCTACGTCGTGCAGAACATCGGTTACAGATGATCGCCGATCAGCAAACGCATAGCCTGCCCCGTGATGATGTCAGCTTAATCAACTTTGCCCGTTTCATGGGGCATGAATCAGCGCAAAGCTTGTGTGACACGTTGGCCGACATTCTGTCCAAGGTCAGTGACATGACCGCACATGACCTGCTGGATGGCATTCTAGCTGCAAATATCTCAGACACATCTAACCTTGTCAAAGAAGACAACAAAACAATAGACATCTTTCTGGAAGATCAGGAACAGCTTGTCACATGGCTGAACTCAATCGGTTTTGAACGCCCCACAGATGTAGCCACCGCATTGTCTGGCTGGATTGCTGGACGTATTCCAGCAACGCGCGGCGAGCGATCACGGATGCTGCTTGGGCGCTTGATGCCCGAATTATTGCGACAACTTGCCAAAGGCACGCAACCTGATAATGCCTTTGCCGCACTTGCCTATTTTATTGAAGAGCTGCCAGCCAGCGTGCAGATTTTCTCGCTTCTGGATTATAATCGACATCTGGCGCGGTTATTATGTGACATTATTGTTCTGTCACCTCGCCTGACGCAGATTTTAAAACGTAATCCGATGCTGTTCGAATTGCTGTTATATAAAGAATTTTTTGATCCCCTGCCCAATGCCCAGACCATTGCTGGAGATATTCGCAAAATCATAACCGGACAGCCTGTCGAAGACGCGCTTGATAATATCAAACGTCATACACGCGAATTACGCTTTCGTGCCGAATTACAAGCCATAAGCCTGAGCAGTGACCGCGCAACATTGGAACGTTCGTTAAGCGCGATTGCCGATGCAACCACCCAGACAGTGCTGGAACTGGCACGTGCTGATATGGAGCGTCGCCATGGCAAAATCGCAGGCATGTGCGGTATCATTGCGCTTGGCCGATTGGGCATAGCGCAACTCACAGCCACATCTGATCTGGATATATTATTCGTCTATGACGCCCCGGATGCCGCAAGATCAGATGGCACCCGAAGCCTTGATGCTACCAGCTATTATATACGCCTGACGCAGACCTTTGTTAGCTGGCTGACAACACAAAGCGCCGAAGGTGCCCTCTATGAAGTTGATTTGCGGCTTCGTCCCGAAGGCTCGGCAGGGGCTGTAGCGACACCGCTTGACAGGCTTGCACATTATATCGACACCGATATTTGGTTATGGGAAAAACTGGCATTGACCAAGGCGCGGTTTGTTGCTGGTGATGACAATCTATCCGATATGGCGATGAAACCAATCCATGATGCCATTAATCAGGCGCATAACCGCGATGACGTTATGGCCAGCATCACCGATATGCGAAAACGCATGGCGGCCTCACAAACAGCCACATCAAAATGGCAATTACGGCTCCAGACTGGTGGTCTGGGTGACCTAGATTTGCTGATACAGGGATTACGCCTGATACATGGCGACCATTTTGTCAAAAGTGGCCAGACCGTGGCGGAAATTCTTGCCCTTCTGACGACTGACAAGCTGATAGACAGTAACGATGCAAATATACTGGCTGATGCGCATATGGTAATGGGGAATGCGCAACATGCGCTGCGCCTTTCAATGGAATCAACACGGACGATTAACGATGCCCTGCCTCCAGCCTTGGGACAGTTCCTGTCAAGCTGGCTTGATATGGCAGACGTCAATCAGGTAGCGGTTGCACTTGATGATATACGGGCGTCGGTACGCGAGATCATGACACGGCTCTAAACCATGCCTAGGCAGGAAAACACGGCGTTACTATCAATTTTTTTCTAACTATTTTTCTTTTTCTGTTTTTTGTCCCTTAATCGACATACCAACAACGAAATCAGAACAGACGTAGTTCATTTTACGGACGTAAGAGAGAGACTAAATCTGCTTCGCATGCGGGATTGGTTTTCTTCGTAACATTTTATATTTGACGTGCGCTAATTTAGGTGAAATCTAGAAAAGTAACGTCGCAACCCAAGTGAAAGATCCGCTATGTTCCGATCTATCGCCGCGTCATGGACTTTGTTTTTCGGCTTGCTTCTCATTATGGCAGGTAACGGGCTTCAGGTCGTGCTTTTGGGAACGCGGGCAAGCGAGGCGGCGTTTAGCAATATCGCTACTGGCTTTGTCATGGCGGGCTATTATGTTGGCATTTTCGCTGGTTCTATTCTGGTGCCACGCATTCTGGGAAATGTTGGGCATGTTCGCGTATTCGGCGCCATGTCGGCGATTGCCTCATCGGCGATTCTGATACATGCCGCCTTTGTTGATCCGGTTTTATGGGCGGTCATGCGCATCCTCACCGGCTTCAGCTTTGCTGGCATGTATATTGTCTGCGAAAGCTGGCTCAATGACAAAGCGACCAATGAAACACGTGGCCAACTTTTGTCGATCTATATGATCATCAATATGGGCGGCATGAGCCTTGGTCAGGTCATGATTTCATTTGGCACAGATGGCGGATATGGATTGTTTTTGCTGGCATCGGTTATGGTCTCGATAGCGGTGGTACCCATTCTGATTACCGTTGGCAAAGCACCCGAATTTGATACGCCCGAACGGTTGGGATTTCGCCGCCTTTATCAGATTTCGCCATTGGCTGTGATGGGCATGGCACTGACAGGTGCCGCAACCGCAATGATCTTTGGTATGGGCCCTATCTATGGCCGCAGCATTGGCTTGACCAATACCGAAGTTGGCTATTTCATGGCGGCGGTAACATTAGGCACTCTGGTTCTACAATACCCGGTGGGGCAGCTATCCGATCGTTTTGACCGCCGAATTGTTATTCTTGGCGTCGCTATTGTATCAGGTCTAAGTGTCCTTGTTGCCACCTTGCTTGATGCGAATAATCTAGCCTTGTTATTAATATGTATGCTGATTTTCGGGGGCACTAATTTTCCGCTTTATTCGCTATGTATCGCGCATGCCAATGACTATCTGACCCCGCGACAGATGGTGGCAATGGCGTCTGGCCTGATTATGATTAACGGGGCTGGCGCGGTGATCGGTGCGCCTATTGCCGCCATGTTTATCGAATATCTTGGCACAATCAGCTTTATGCCAGCGATTGCCACATTACAGTTCTTGTTGGCGCTGTTTGTGCTGGTTCGTATGCGGAGCCGTTCAGCCGTCCCCGCCGCCGCACAGGGGCCATATGTGGCTATACCTGATTCATCAAGTGGTGTTGCTGCCAGCCTGAATCCGGAAACCGAATGGGTGACTACCGACGAAGACGGATTTGCCGATGATGACCCACTGAAAGATAATCCATATATGAAGTAAGCCATATGTGAGTGGAGGCATATATGAACCATGCTTTGTAGGAATAAGGCATTTAAGTCAGAGCATGTTGCACTTTATGATGTTTTTTGAGTTAATTTTGCATCAAGACAAAAGTACTAATTAACTCAAAATCATTAGCGCCTAATGGTAAATGATATTAGTTTACCATAATGAACAGAATTGCAAAATTTTACGCATATTTACTGCTTATCTGTGGGGTTGGATTATCAGTCAGCCAGCCCAGCATGGCTGTCGATAGCCCGTTCGATATTGGGGGTACGGTAACGGTCACACGGATCAGCGATGGCGACTCATTGCGCAGCGGTTCGTTACGCATCCGCCTGTTTGGCATTGACGCCCCTGAGATTAAACAAATTTGCCACAACGCTTCCAGCCTAAAATGGCCATGCGGCGTGAATGCCCGCGACCGTTTACGTGAACTGGTCAAAACCGCCGCACATCTGGAATGCCGGCTACGTGACACCGATCGGTATGGCCGCCTTGTCATGCAATGTTTTGCCAACCAGAAAGACATAAGCAGAACACTTGTCGAAGAAGGCATGGCGGTTGCCTATGAACGTTATGCCAAGGAATATATCGCTGTGCAGGCACAAGCACGCGATGCTGGGCGTGGCATGTGGGCTGGCACATTCGACATGCCTGAAGACTGGCGCAAAGCGAACAAATAACCAGAAACCATTCAACAGAACTTCATTATCTATCTTTTGTGATCTTGACCAGTGCGTTAAATTAGGGTCATTGTGACCAATCACAAATCCGAACAACTGTTAAACGAATAGGGTAATATCATGTCAGACGATGAACGTATCACCATCATCGCCGAAACTTTTGAAGCTGCTGCGCTTGAATTTCATCGGCGCAAACTGGCATCTCAGGGTTTTCGGATGGCGGGGCCTATTTCAACCCAGCGTTTTGAATTGATGCGTGGTGCCGAACGCGAACTTCTGTTTGATGGCCAGCCAATGTTTGCGGTGACCTTTTCAAAAGAGGACTAAGGCGTCTGCCTGAAGCTTTCAATCCTACAGCAAACCAAGCTCGCGCAATTCGGCGACCATCGCTGGTGGCATTTCCTGACCATCTTCCTGACTGACCATAACGTCACGCGGCGCATCCTTTGAATCCAGATAACGCCAGCCCTGAAAAATGCGCATCCGCGTTGGTTCGACCTTGACAAGGCCTGGTGCCAGCACAATGCCACATGCCGGACGGCCATCAGCACGCGTTACCTCTCGAAGTTCGATGATTGGCTGGCGCGCGCACATAACGCCTTTTATGATCCAGTAAATTGACCCACCTGCCAGAATTTCGTCAGCGCGACGTGGCCGGTTACGGGTGACATGCATCAATGGCATATGCGCCGCAACCCGGCTATTTTGCCATTCCTGCAGCGCCTCGAAAGAGGCAGACCCAACCGACAGTTTTTTTAAATGCACAGGCATTACGGGTGGACTTTCTGACAATAACAAGGAACCAACATGATCATGACATTAAATAAGATAAAGCGCTGCAAGGCCAAGGAAAACAAAAAACCCGACAACATCTGTAATTGTCGTAATAAAAACGCTTGATGCCACTGCCGGATCAACACCCAAGCGCAATAATCCCAAGGGTACGACAGTGCCACTCAAGCCAGCCACAATCAAATTGGCAAACATAGCTACCGCCATGACCATGGCAATTTCAGCGTCACCAAACCACACGTATGACAAAGCTGAAGACAAGCCCGCAAAAATAACACCATTGAGAATTGAAACCAGCAACTCGCGACGCACAAACGACCATGCCACCATATTATCAAGCTGGCGTAGCGCAATAGCACGCACAGCGACAGTGACGGTCTGGGTGCCTGCATTGCCGCCCATCGACGCCACAATCGGCATCAACACAGCCAGCGCAACAAGCTGCTCAATCGTGGCATCAAACAGACCAATCACCATCGACGCAATAACCGCCGTAATCAGATTTATCGCCAGCCAGCCTGTCCGGCCTTGCATTGTCTCACGTAAACTAGACCGCAAACTTGCCTCGCCAACACCAGCAAGCGCCATCAAATCTTCTTCGGCTTCTTCATCAATCACATCGATCACATCATCAATCGTGACCATGCCAACAAGTCGGTCATCTTCATCGACAACACCCGCACTGACCATGCCATAATGGCGGAACAGCGACGCCACTTCTTCCTGATCCATAGTCACCGGAATAAGCCGATAATCAGCATCCATGATTTCCGACATGCGACGTGGACGCTGGGTGCATAAAAGTTTACTCAGGCGCACCTCACCTAGCACATGCCGGGTCGGGTCAATGACAAAAATAAGATAGAAATCACCTGCATCATGATCTTCATTCCGCAGAAAATCTATAGTCTGACCAACTGTCCAGAATGATGGCACCGTCACCACCTCACGTTGCATCAAGCGACCTGCTGAATCTTCGGGGAATGACAGCCCCTCTTCGACCAGTACGCGGTCTTCGGCAGGCAAAGCCGCAAGCACATCGGCCCGGTCATCCTGCTCAAGCTCTTCAACAATGTTTAGCGCATCATCTGTAGATAGATCAGGCAGTTGCCGCGCCAATGCCGCCATACCCATTACATCGACAATTTCATCACGGGTTTGTTCGTCAAGATGCGCGAGTGTTTCTGCATCCAGATCATCACCCAGCATGCGGACCAGCTTGGCCGCGACTTCCAAAGGCAATCTTTCAATAAGATCTGCCTGATCGGCTGGATGCAACGGTGCCATCAACGTTCGTGCACGGCGTTTCTCACCATCCATGATCGCCTGATTGATCGCTATCTCAACCTTTGGCGTCAGGCCATAAAGTGACGCGATACGACTGGTGTCATCCTTGCGTTCACTCATGTCCTGATTATTGACCATATTGCCTGCCATGCTGTTTTCAGATTTTGCGCATTACGGCGGATAGCTACATAGTGACCACCGCATTCATCTTTTCATTAAAGATCAATCTTTTGATACCAGACCTGACGACAATTTGAAACTATCAAGGCCGATCCATCTGCATGAAATCGATATTGAAATCTTATGCGTAATATTATTACAAATTTAGAAATATCTAATTTGAGTAATTTTATTTCATACCCAAATCATACAGACCGACGCGCCGCATATTCCCATCAAACTGCAAATCATGGCCAATAGGCGGATGCGCACGTTGACCACATTCCATGCGTTCGCAAACAGCGCACCCAACGCCGATTGGTTCGGGACGCATGGTTTTCCCCGTATCAAGATGATCCGCATAGACCAGATCACGCGCATGATGCATTTCGCATCCCAGCGCAATGGCAAATTCGGGAGCTGACTCATGTGGAGGTGTCCACAGGCTAGGCACAGTGCGCGCAATCGTGAAAAATTTCTGCCCCTGAGGTAATTCCACGGCCTGAAACAGCATCCGCTCTGGGGTTCGAAACGCCTTGTGCACCGCCCATTTTGGACAAGTACCGCCAAATTTGGCAAATTGCATGCCGCCAGCGGCAAGGCGCTTGGAAATATTGCCTGCATCATCGACACGGATAAAGAAAAACGGAACCCCACGGGCAGCAGGGGCATTCAGGCTCGTCAGACGATGGCATACCTGCTCAAAGCTACATCCAAAGCGACGCCCCAATAGATCAATATCATAACGCAGTGATTTCGCCGATTCCAGAAACGGATTATAGGGCATCATAACCGCAGCGGCGAAATAGCCAGCAAGTGTAATCCGGAATAATGACTGGCTTTGTGTTTCAGGTAATTCATATTCGTCGCACATCTTTTGCAACATGTCCTGCTGGGTCAACAAAGCTATCTGCACCAGAAGATGGAATTGGCGCTGGGGACGTCGCAACGCCTCGCTCAGCATGATTTCGCGGCGGTGTAAATCATAGCGGCGCAGTTGGGACCCCATAATGTCGGCTGGCATGATCCGCACACGTAGCCGCATTGTCTTTTCAACATAATCGACAAGTTGCGCATAAATTCTATCCGTATGCGATGACATGGCATTAGGTGATGGCTTGCCTTTTGCCCATTCGGCCAGCCCCGCCGTTTCCAGCAGATCGGTTGCGGCCTGTTCGACACTGGCAAAATAGTTATTTTCGCTTTGCAGAACATCACGCACAACTTCGATAGGGCTGCTAAGTCTGGCTTCGCGCCCTGAAACATGATCCGATGATTGCAGCTCATCGCGCACTTTACGATAAGCATGAAACAGTTTGATGACCGAACGGGCGGCGCCTGGGGCGGCCGAAATCAAATCCTGTAATTCGCGGCGTGACACCGCCTCACCAGCAAAAAGCGGATCGGTGAATATCTCGCTCATATCGGCAATAAGAGACTGGCTATCATCCTCGGCGAATGATTTCAGATCAATATCAAAACTGTTACCCAGCTTGAGTAGCAAAGTCACAGTCAAGGGACGCTGATTATGCTCTAGCAAGTTAAGATATGATGGGCTTATATCAAGCGCGTCGGACATGGCCGTTTGCGATAAGCCAATAGACTGACGAAAACGCCGTAATTTATGACCAACCAATATCTTTTCCTGCATGTCCTAGCTACCTCGAGTCAACGCAATAGTTGTTATGGAGATGTTTATGGCACCCCCTTACGGTCTGATAATATTGTAATAAGTCAATTTGTAAACTGAAATTGTAAATATTTTACAATTTTCAATTTTGCACTTTTTTCCTCGTCATTGGCATAAATTCAGGCTAATCAAATTCTATCGCTAACAACGTATCTTGCTGTCGCGTGATGGCACTATGCAAAAGCTGAGGAATTGTTTGATGAGTAAGCTAACTGAATTTGAAGCACATACCAAAACAGATGCTGGCCGCTTTGACGGCATTAAGCGTGATTACAGTCTGACGGATGTGAAAAAACTGTCAGGTTCGGTTCAGCCAGAACACACGCTGGCGCGCAATGGCGCCAACAAACTATGGCAGTTATTGCATAACGAAGATTACGTGCATTCGCTTGGCGCCCTATCTGGTAATCAGGCCATGCAGATGGTACGCGCTGGCCTGAAAGCTATTTATCTTTCTGGATGGCAGGTTGCCGCTGATTCAAATACGGCGGGCGCCATGTATCCTGACCAGTCACTATATCCAGCCAATTCAGGCCCCGAGCTAGCGCGCAAGATCAACCGTACGCTACAGCGCGCTGACCAGATTCAGACTTTGGAAAATAATGACGATAATATTGATTGGTTTGCCCCCATTATTGCTGATGCGGAAGCTGGTTTTGGCGGTGCGCTTAACGCATTTGAACTTACGCGCTCTTACATCGAAGCTGGTGCGGCTGGTGTGCATTTTGAAGATCAGCTGGCATCCGAGAAAAAATGCGGTCACATGGGTGGCAAGGTTCTGATTCCCGTTCAACAGCATATTGCGAATTTGAATGCGGCACGGCTTGCCGCCGATACGGCAGGGGTGCCAACCTTGATTGTTGCCCGTACCGACGCCGAAAGCGCCAAACTTATCACCTCGGATATTGATGAACGCGACCACCAGTTCCTGACTGGCGAGCGCACCGAAGAAGGCTTTTTCTGTCTTGATCCAAAGGATGCTTTTGAGCGCTGTGTTGTTCGTGGCCTCGCTTTTGCCGAATATGCCGATCTGATCTGGATGGAAACTTCAACACCGAATATTGAGCAGGCACGTCGCTTTGCCGATGCCATCCATGCCAAATTCCCTAATAAGATGCTGGCCTATAATTGTTCACCAAGCTTTAACTGGTCAGCAAACCTGTCGCCCGAGGACATTGCCCGCTTCCAGCGTGAAATCGGTGCGATGGGTTATAAATATCAGTTCATCACTTTGGCTGGTTTCCATTCCATGAACTTTGCCATGTATGAGCTTGCCCGTGATTATCGTGACCGCGGCATGGCCGCCTATAGCGAATTGCAGAATGCCGAATTTGCCGCCGAGGTAAATGGCTATACCGCAACACGTCATCAACGTGAAGTTGGCGCAGGATGGTTTGACGCAATCTCGGTTGCTGTTAAAGGGGGCCAGTCTGCAACAACCGCACTTAACGACTCGACTGAAGAGGCACAATTTACCGGCGATCAGGAAAAGGCCGCCGAATAACTTCCCTCAGGAACGGTATATGACCTGCGCTTGGGGGAGTGCGGGTCATGCCATTACCGACCTGAAGCCTGAGGCCGGATAGGTTTTTGCTTTCCTATCCGGCCTTTCTTTGTCCTGATAGTTGTTTTATCGCTTATCGGGAAAAAAGGATAATCGCCAGATCACCCAGGTTCGTGCCTGTCCCACCAGTCGTAACAAGCTGACCAGATGCTTTCAGGAATGGATAGCAATCATGTGCTTGCAAGGCTATTTTGGCGTTGGGAATATCCAGCATATCGTGACTTGTCACAATCGCACCAGCCGCATCACAGGGGCCATCGCGTCCGTCGGTACCGCCAACAAGTACCGTCCAGTTCAACGGCGCTGAATTGGCATCCGCACCAAGGGCGATTGCAGCGGTCAAAGCAACTTCCTGTGCCCGCCCGCCAATACCAGATGTGGCGTCCAATTTAACAGTCGTTTCACCACCAACAACAATGCCATAATGCCCAGGCTTGGTGACAGATAGCGCGCAATCGGCCAGACGTTTGCCCATCTGGGCGGCATCACCATCAAGATCCGGCGCGTCAATAATCTTTATATCACCCGCCGCCTCGATCAAGGCACGGCTTGCCGAACGACACATATTGTTACTTGCCAGAATTGCTGTCTGCACCTTGTCAAATACTGGATCTTCTGCCCCCAAAGGTGCCTGTATTTTGCCACTGACCAACGCATCGAGGTGCGGTGGCACAAAATCCAGCCGATCCAACCCATGCAAGCGGACAAGGTCAATAGCCGCCTCAAGCGACGTTGGTTCCGGTGCCGCGACACCACTGGCGATTGATTCAAGCCGGTCACCAGGTACATCCGACAGTAAAAACTGGCTTATACGGGCAGGCATTGCCAATGCCGCCAGCCGACCACCTTTCAGACGTGAAAACAACCGCCGAATCACATTCATGTCATGAATATCAAGCCCACTTGCCAGCAAGGCTTCGTTAAGTGCCATTTTGTCAGCCAGCGAAATGCCTGATGCTGGTGCTGGCAACAAGGCCGACCCACCACCACTGATCAAAAGCAGTAAATGATCGTCTATGGTCAACGACTTCGCCAGCGTTTCCACCGCGTCACTTGCCCGTAACCCTCGAATATCAGGCACCGGATGCGCGCTGGCATGAACGTCAAATCCGGGCATAGATTGATAATTTTCATCATTTGTTACAATGATACCAGATACCATACAGCCTGCCTGACGGGCGGCATCAGCCATCGCACAGGCAGCTTTGCCAATCGCAATAATTGCCGTAGGTACGGGCAAGCCCGCATCGGCATTGCGCATGATATGTTCGACAGCATCGCGCGTTACCGGTTCAGGGCGCCCCGCGTCAATACCAGCATGAAAAGCCGCCATCGCCAGATCACGAAAATGACCTGCCCCTTCAGCGTGAACAAATGCATTGCCCGACATGTTAGACGACAGGATCAACCAGCGGCTGAGACGCAAAAAAGGCACGCAGATTATCAACCACCTTCAGCCCCATAGCCGTACGTGTTTCCAAAGTTGCTGACCCCAGATGCGGAAGTAAGACCGTATTGGGCGCCGCCATAATATCGGGGTTTATGACTGGCTCGCCCTGAAATACGTCAAGGCCGGCACCGCCTATAGATCCCGCATTCAGCGCCTTTACCAACGCGCTTTCATCGATTACATCGCCGCGTGCCGTATTGATGACAACAGCATCGGATCGCATTGCATCAAACGCGGCTTCATTCATGATTTCAAACGTATCCGGACTGGCCGCACAATGCAGGCTGATAAAGTCCGCCGCCGCACATACGTCAATAACCGAAGCCAGTTGAACAGCCCCAATATCGTCGCAATCATCAACTTTGGAACGGTTAAAGAAAACCACTTTCATGCCAAAACCAAGCGCACAGCGACGCGCCACAGCCTTGCCAATACGACCCATACCGATGATGCCAAGCGTTTTGCCACTTAATTGCCGCCCCATCAAATGCGTCGGCCGCCATCCAGCCCAATCGCCGCCGCGCAATTCACGCTCGCCTTCACCAGCTCGGCGTGCCAGCATTAACATCAAGGTCATGGTGATATCAGCGGTGGCGTCAGTCAGTACACCCGGTGTATTGCTGACCGGAATCGAAGCTACCTTACACGCTTCAATATCGATATGATTAACACCGACACCATAATTGGCGACAAATTTCCCTTTGCCTGCCGCGCCTGCCTTTATGATCTCGGCGGTGATGGAATCTGAAACCGTTGGCGCCAGCGCGTCATGCCCAGCAAAACCGTCGGCGATTTGCTGTGTCGTTAGCGGCACATCTTCACTATTGAATGTTGGGGTGAAATATTTTGACATTTCGGCTTCGGCCTCTGCTGGCCAGCGTCGTGTCACAAAAATTGTTGGTTTTGTAATATCGCTCATAACTCACTATGCGATATTGCATGGCCATATACAAAGTTTTTTACCTACACTACCTTGAACCAAAAGATAGCGCCTTAATCGTAATCTAGCGCGTGAATAACTCGCGCATGATAAAAGCGCGGCATCGATGATACCGCGCTTCATCGTTACATCAACAATGACATAATGATTTATTATTCATCATCACCTTCAAGCTCATTCAGTCTTGCGTCAACTTCATCACAAACGACACCTCCGCCGCCATTGACGCAATCTTCATAGCTGTTAAACCTCATGAGTGCTTCCATACCACCTTCAATATCACTAATAGCGGCAATTTCAGCATTGATATCGTCTAGCAATTCGCCTTCCAGCGATTCTTCAAGATAGGCGTTCATATCGGCAAGCTGCTGCGAATCTAAACCGCCAAGCGAGTCACTGATGGCCTGAATATTGGCCAGATCAATGCCAGTTTCACTGGCGACTTGCTGAAGATCATCCAAAGTCGCTTTATCAAGCGATGCCAACCCGCCATCAGAAATGACTTTGGCAAGGTCAATATCGGCTTCTTCACCAAGCTCTTTTACCGCTTCTATACTATCCATCGTCAAACCTTCAACGCCGGAAATATTTTCAACAACCTTATCGCCAATAAGCTCAAGACGCTCATCATCATCCAAAGGCGCAAGATCCTTGGTTGGCACAAAGGTGATCGTGTCATCGACAAGAACAAAGACATTGTTACCAATCACGCCAGCTGGCTTGTCGTCATCTTTGGCATTGGCAATGATATTTTCCAGATTTTCGGGGCTTGCCCCGACATACATATTGCCATCAGGGCCCAGAACTTCACCTGATTTGAAAGTCAGGGCTTGTGCGCCAGCCGATAAAGTAACAGTGACGCCCAAAATAGCCATAAAAATTTTAGTCATATCGACTCCTATTAAAGATATTCGTTACATCAGAAAGCCGCACTTCCTGAATTAGAAAATCGTTATATAAGGCCGTTAACCATTCCTCCTTAGGAGGTTAGCGCAGGAGTAGAAATCACATTAATTGTGGCATCTTAGAGTTGAAAAAATCACGCATTAAGTGAAAAAAGGCGCCATCTTTCGATGACGCCTTTCAGATTTGTTACCGAATCAGGTGATGATTAGCCCGGAATTTTGCCAAGAACACCTTCGAGATAATAGTTCATACCCCACAGGCCACCATCATCAAGCGCTTCACCCGCACCAATGACCGTGTTGCCTTCGTTATCCTTCAATGGACCGGTAAAGATGTTCATACCACCTTTGATCTTATCCGCAGCTTCCTGTGCCTTGGCGGCAACGTCTGCTGGCATATTTTCAAACGGGGTCAGCACCAGATAATCATCAGCCATACCTTTCCAGGTGTTGCCAGCCCAATGATCTGGGCCTTCGCCAGTTGACCATGAACCATCCATAAGCTGTTGGATTTTACCGACATAGTAAGGTGTCCAGTTATTGACCGAACTAAATAGCTGTGCTTTTGGTGCGAACGCTTTCATATCGCTTGATTGACCAAAACCGAACACGCCAGCCTTTTCGGCTGTCTGCAACATGGCCGGGCTGTCTGTATGCTGTGCTAGAATGTCGGCGCCCTCGGCAATATGCACCTTGGCCGCGTCAGCTTCCTTTACCGGATCATACCAGCTGCTGACCCAAATGATTGACATTTCAGCATTCGGATTCACTTCGCGCAGACCCGCTGCAAAGGCGTTAATGCCCTGAATAACTTCTGGAATCGGGAATGATGCGATATAGCCGATGCGGTTGGATTTGGTCATCATACCCGCAACAACACCCTGCACGTAACGGCCTTCATAGAAACGGATGTTTCCAGTCGCCATATTCGTACTACGCTTATAGCCGGTAATATGCTCAAACTTCACATCAGGAAATTCCTTTGCGACCTTCAATGTTGGATCCATATAGCCAAAGGATGTTGTGAAAATGATCTTGTTACCCTGTTGTGCAAGTTCACGAATAACGCGCGTTGCATCAGGACCTTCGGGTACATTCTCGACATAGGATGTCTCGACCTTGTCGCCAAAATGGGCATCAACTTCCTGACGTGCAACTTCATGTGCATAGGTCCAGCCATGGTCACCTGGATTGGTCAGATAGACAAAACCAACTTTTACCTTGTCGGTCATGGCTACTTTTGCCTCTTCTTCTTTTTGCTTGCCTGTAAGAAGCGCAATAGCGATTACGACAACAAGTCCAACCCCTATCCACGTTACTAATTTATTGGATTTCATTTTTTTCTCCTCTTTACTGGGGTTAACCTCAACTATTTTCCAACGTGGAAAATCCGCCCCAAACATGCTGGCGAATTGGCCAGCGCAAATTCACGATTCCGCGAAATCAAGACCAGAACGACGATCGTCGAGATATAGGGCAACATGGCCAATATCTGTGACGGCGTTGTCCAACCACGCGCCTGACCCGCCAGTTGCATAATGGTAATACCGCCAAAGATCAGCGCGCCTACAAATACGCGCCATGGCAACCATGAAGCAAATACGACAAGAGCCAATGCAATCCACCCACGTCCCGCTGTCATGCCTTCGGCCCAATGCGGAGTCAGTACGAGTGGAAGATAGGCACCACCAAGCCCTGCCATCATGCCGCCAAACAGCACGGCAATCAATCGAACAAATAATACCGGATAGCCAAGTGCATGCGCACTATCATGATTATCGCCTACCGCACGCATTACCAGACCTGCCCGCGTATATTTTAAAAACCAGGCAATCAGTGCAACCATAATAACCGCAAGATACGCCATAATATCATGCTGAAATACTAACGCGCCTACCACAGGAATATCCGCCAGAATGGGAATAGGCAGTTGCGGCAAGCCTTCGATCGCCTTGCCTACCAGCGGCGCCCCAACGAGACCCGAAAGACCCGTGCCAAAAATGG
>JABJBD010000140.1 GCA_018668795.1 Candidatus Puniceispirillum sp.
AGGTAGCGTAACCCTCGCATCTATAGATATGAAGGTTACCCCATGAACAGCACCAATAATACGGCTAATAATGCGGCCAATAATCCAGTCTTGACGTTTCTGACCAGCCGCCGATCGGTCACCGCCAAGACTATGGCACCAGGACAGGTCAGCCCCGCCGACCTTGACGCGATATTGACCGCCGGATTGCGGGTGCCAGATCATGGCGCGCTGAAACCGTGGAAGCTGGTGGTTTTGCAAGGTGATATACGCAAGACGCTGGATGAAGAGGTTATTCTGGCCGAATTCATGCGCGAAAATCCCGATGCCGAAGATAAATTTATCGAGATTGAAACAGCCCGCCTGCAACGCGCGCATACAGTGATCGCAGTGCTGTCTTCGCCGGTTGAACATCCGAAAATTGTCGCATGGGAAATGGCGCTGTCGGCGGGGGCGGTCTGTACGACCTTGCTATATGCGGCGCAATCGATGGGCTATGCCGCGCAATGGCTGACCGAATGGTATGCCTATAATGATGCGATGCTGGCACGGCTTGGCGGCGTGGTTGGGCATGACAGGATCGCCGGATTTATCTATATAGGCGAAAAAGTCAAAGACCCGATGGAACGCACCCGCCCCGATTTGGATGAGGTGGTCAGGTATCTGTAGGGGGTGGGTGAAGCTAGCCTGCCTTTGCTTATAAATTGCAACTGTCACAAAGCCTAGGCAATTTCTGGGATATTCTAAGCTGTTCCAGCTTTAATTTTTCCTGTGGTGGATATGCCATTCTACCATGAAATGGTCTGCTTTTGTGACAGGCCAGACATAGAACCTCAAGATTTGACGGACGATTATTGCCACGAATGCCATCCTTATGATGGGCATGCGATAAGCCCGTTTGTTCCGCACAGCAAACACCGCAACATGAGCAAGTCCAGTTAGCTTTCCGTCTCGTCTCACGTGAAATACGCGCCCAGTCTTTTGTGTAATTACCCTCTGGAAATGTTTCAGCTGTATAAAGCGGCATACAACGGAAAACAGACTCAAAATCTTCAAAAAATCTTTCGAGCGAAAAATCTAAAAAAATTCTTTCTTTCATGGAATAAATATTTTGCTGAGCATAGCCATCATAATCAAGAGACATCAAACAATTTTTACATGGTGTTAAGTTCGCCTCCATTTCATCGCCATGATCATTTGTATCAAATTCATAAGGCCTGACCTGAAAAAGCCCATCTCGTCTATTAGAGCTTACATATCGATCAAAACGTCCCTTATCACGCATATTTTCAATTGTTTTACACTCGGTTAGATGAAACTTAGGCTGAGTCGCTGGTTGTTTACTAAGCTCCTCCTTGTCAGCAAATGGATCATAAATGTGTAAAGTTATTTGCGTATTACCAATGGCTAACAGACCCGTTGAGGCATCGAGATGTTTAATTAACTCATCCCCTATCAGGACTACACTTCCGTCTTCAATGATTTTTGATTCAATTGGGCCTGCTATTTTAGTGCGCCTTCTGATTGATCCTATTTCGGCTTTCTTACAACCGATAGATTTCAGTGCTTTCTCAAGACCGGATAAATCTACATTTATGGCCATCAGAAACTCTTTTCGATTGCTGGCGAGACCTTTTCCAATATCTGAAACATCGCCTCTTTGGTTTTCGTCTTGATGGTAAATTCCACACGGCGAGAACGTTTTTTATTTTCGACACCATTTTCAGTAATCAGTCTGGCCGATGACAGACCATTGGCACTGACTTTCTTTATTACCCAAGGGGTAAAATACTGCATTTCAGGTAGGTTAATTGCATACTCCAGAACTGTTCGGGTGCGTGCCTGTGATAGCTTCATATTATTTATAAATGCATTTGCCGTATCTATAGACTGCAACCATTCCGATGACGTATGTCCTTCAATTCTTACCTCATCAATTTTTGTGTCAAATTTTGAAATTAGAAGGTCAATATAGCGTGGCATGAAATCATCTAGCGCTTGTTTGAAATGGTCGCTGAGATCCGCCTTTCCCGTTTTGAAAAGTATCTCCGGTGACAAAAAGCGGATTGTCAGCGATGCGCGTTCTATTTCAGCATTCCATATCGGCAAGTCATCGCGGAATTCTCTTTCCAAGGCTCGATAAATTTCCATTTCGGCATCCTGCCATTCGGTAACTATTTCAGTAACATTACTTGCTCTCTGGTTAGCATCTTTGGCGTAAATTACAGCGATGAATAAGAACACCATCATCAGACCAGCCATCAAGTCTGCGACCGAAACCCATTGATCATCATTGCTAGCTCTGTTTGTAAACATAGCCTTGTTCATCTTCCATTAGCGGCTTTGCCTATTTCGACAATTTGACGCGTCTGATCCAGCAATGGTTCATAATCGGATACAAATTTCTGCGTTATACCGGATAGGCTTTCCGCCATAGCCGTAAGAATACTCTCGATTTGCTTCTGCATCGCCTCGTCAAGTTGAACAACAGCATCGTTAAGATGGTTAGTAGCCGTTTGCAGACTCTCATTGAGAGCAGACTGAAGACCATCGAACATTTGTTGTTGTGCCTCACGTTGTTCCCCAAGTGAGTTTTCTATCTGTTGGCCAATTTTACCAACAGCGCCTTCTAATTCTTGAACAGACGTATTGATTACATCCTTCATTTGTTCTGACGCCTGACTCTGCGAATTCACCGCGTCAGAAATAGTGACTGTCATTTTGTCAATCTTGGATGCTATGTCCGGAATCGCACCTTCTGCTCTCTCCCTCATTTCTGAAATTGAAGATAACCCTTCATGCATAGCTACCAGCTGTTCAACAAGCTGATTATTGGTGTCCGAGAGTTTGCTCATATGCGATGGAATAGCGCGGGTCGATTCTTCGATTGTGGTTATCGCCTGCTCAGTAGCGCCAATAGTTTCAACAGAATTGTCAAAAGCTACCTTCATTTCTTCAAGTTGAGCTTTGTAATTTTCCTGCCATTGTAATAATTGTCCAACTGCCAAGTTTAGTTGTTTAAAATTGTCACCAAATTGCTCGGATATTTTTTCGTTAAACTCACGAATTACAGATTTCAATTCTTCGATTATCGCTTCTGAAAATGCCTTTGACATATGCTCTGCAAAATCTCTGAATTCTTTAATTTGGGCTTCAAACCCTGATGAAGTTGTTTTTCCAAATCAGCGAAGTTGGTTCTCAGTCTTTGAAGCTGGCCTACAACGCTACTATCACCATCATCAGTGAGTGCTTTTTTGATAGTATCAAATCCAGCTTTATTGGTTTCATCAACAGCATTAACCTGATGTTTCATATCTTCGATTGCGTTTATGACATCTTGAGCAGAGGCATCCTCCGCCGTGGTATTGTTCGACAAAAGAGGCTTTAAAAAACGAAAAAGCAGAGCACTAGCAAGGCCGACAATTGATGTGCCAAATGCAACTTTCAAACCTTCAAGAAGTATAGGTACACTTTTATTAATAGTGCGAACGTCAAAATCTAATAGCCCAATAAATATACCCAGAAATGTTCCAAGGATGCCTAGTGAGGTCAAAGCAGACGGTGTCAAATCAATGAATGCTCTGTTTCTAGGCTTATTAGCTGAAAAAATGAGCAAAAATAATGATATTCCAAGCCAACCACCAATAATCCAGAAAAAGGTTGCGCTAATATCATTAGATAGTAGCCCATTATATATCCTGATTATGTCTTCCATAAATTTACGCTCTGCAAATATTGAGTTCTATATTGGGTAAGCAGAGCCTAAACTTGAGTTAAATTTCACGCAAGTTATTGATTTATAACTAATTTAATGAAGGCTAATAATCTAACCGCCCAAACAAAAAGGCGGCACCCGCAGGCACCGCTTATCGTTACAATTATCTATCGGAAGAAACCCTAGCCCCTAACGTGTCCCCTCATCACACCGCCAGCATGAACCCTGCGAAAAAGCGTGTCAGGGCATCATGCGCATCAAGCGGCAGAATATGCGCGACATGCTGATCCGGGCGCACCAGCACCATACAGCCGTGCTCTCGGTTGATCCCGCGCATGGCATAAATATCATCGCCGCTTTTGTGATCGACCGCGAAAATCTTTTCATAATCGCGCAGACCCAGCGTGCCTTTGACCGGCACCAGCAAAGGATGCATCTGGTCAGTGCGCAATGTTGTATGCGGTTGCTGGAAAATCGCGCGCAGATCAATGACAGCGTCACTATCAGCCCCTGCCCGGGTATAGGCGCGCAATGGCGAGGCCGGATCATCGGCCATGAATCTGCATAACGCGGCCATATCCCCCGCATCACCCCCCGCATCGCCAGCCCCCGCAAAGGCAAAAAGATGCCAGCGGCCATCAGCCTTTATCGTATGGCCAAGATGCATCGCCCGCCCATCGGCAACACGAACCACCGGTGCCGAGTGAAAGCGCATACCCATATCAAACCCCGTCGCCAGATGCTGATAATCGGGGCTGGCCGTAATAAGCGAGGGATGATAGCGGAACATCGTACCTGCCGTATAACGGGCATGTTTGATGAAATAGGATTGCAGGATCGCCGGATCGACTTCGACTTCGGCTTCGGCTTCGGCGTCTGGTTTAGCATCGGTGGTGTTGGGGGTAGCTTGGGTATCAGGGGTGTTGGGGGCTGGGTTGGCGCGATCTTCGGGGCGGGTACTGAACATGGTTGCCAATTCGCGGTCAAAATCGATCAGCTCGCTGGCCACCGCCTGACGCTCGGCTGAATAGCTATGCAACAGATGCGGCGCGGCCTGTCCGCGTAACACCGCCGCCAGCTTCCAGCCCAGATTAAAGCTGTCGCCCATCGATACATTCATCCCCTGTCCGGCTTTCGGGCTATGCGTATGACAGGCATCGCCCGCGATAAACACATGCGGCGTGCGGCTGGTCATATCGGCTGTTAGCATATCGTCTGTTGACACATCGTCAAATTTGGCGCAAAGACGCTGGCCAATTTCATAAACCGACCACCATGCGATCTGCTTTACATCAAATTGATAGGGGTGAAACACCTTTTGCGCTGCCGCCACCAGATGATCGGCGGTGATGTTGCGGCTTTTGACGCGCTCTTCGGTGCCTAGTGCTTCCAGCTCGATATAGATGCGTACCATATAGCCGCCTTCACGCGGGATAATCAGCAAATTGCCCGCTTCGGCCGAATGGATGATCGCCTTGCGCCGAATATCGGGAAAATCGGTAGCCACCAGCACATCCATCACGCCCCAGGCCTTGTTCGCTGAATCGCCTTCAAGGCGGCGGCCAAGCGCGCGGCGCACCTGACTGCGTGCGCCATCACATCCAACAACATAGCGGGCGCGCAACGTTTCAACCTCGCCTTCATGGGCGGCGTCGGTGCGGGTCATCGTGACCGTAACCGGATGCGTGTTATCAGCATCATTATCAATAGTCAGATCACGAAACGCCCGCGCATAGTCCGGGGTGATCGCGGCAGGTGATTTGGCCATGACATCCAGAAAGAAATCATGCACACGCGCCTGATTCAAAATGACATGCGGAAATTCGGACAGCCCATCTTCGGTATCCTGAATGATACGGCTGCGCGTGATCGGGGTGGGCTGATCCGAAAAGCCTGAGTCCGATATAGCGGCTGGCTCCCAGAACGCCACCTCATTGACCCAATAGGCTTCGCGCATCACCCGTTCGGCAAAGCCAAAAGCGGCGAACATCTCCATCGTGCGACAAGCAATGCCATCTGCCTGACCCAAGGTCAGGCGCCCGGGCTTGGCGTCAATAATCCGCGTGGTGATGTCCGGAAAGGCCGCCAGCTGGGCAGCCAAGGTCAATCCCGCCGGCCCACAACCGACAATCAGAACATCGACTTCGGGTGGCATCGATGGGCTGGGCGGTGCCGTTTCAAACCGTGCGTCAAGATCGGCAATATCGGGATCACCCGCATGATACCCATTGAGATGAAATTGCATCGACACCCACCATGATAACCTTGTCTTATTACCAGAACAGACTAGCACCATTCGGCATTTTGAAAAGAGTAATGGTGGGGGATGGTGTATGGCTTGGTTTCAAAAGTGAAATGGTGGGAGTGACAGGGATTGAACCTGTGACCCCTTCGATGTCAACGAAGTGCTCTCCCGCTGAGCTACACCCCCATTTATGCGGCATTGCATGATGGCCAAAGTCAACATCATGCGTGCCTATATCTGCCCCAAGCGCGGACAGATGGCAAGCCCTTTTGGCCAGATTGGGCGCTTTTTCCATGCTTGACTAGATTGTGTTGCGTTCTGGCACCCTCTGGCACCCTCTGGCACAAGATCAGGCCAGATCACACCTAATCTGCATCATATTAGCACTTTAGCAGAATTTAAATTGACGTGCGGTGGCGAGATGGTATTTTTTATCGAATGGACGCGCTTTCTACATCTCCCGATATTGCTACCTTGCCCACATCTCAGGGAACTGCATCTGCAACTGACATGCAAGATGTTATGCCCCAAGATGTTATGCCCCAGGATGTCACGCCAGTCATGGTTGATGGCGCTGCGCTGGCGCTTGATTTTTCGCGCACGCCTGAGGCAGCTTCATGCCATACCGACGATGCCAATTTTGTCGCTGTCAGCAAACGTCATTCTACACCTGCCCATACACGGGCGGTGGTGGTGTCCTGTCCGCATGCTGGCCGTCTCTATCCAGCCGAGTTTATCGCGACAAGCGCGCTTGAACTTGCCGCCTTGCGTGATCTTGAAGATTTCGCCGTTGACCGGCTGATCGAAGGCATGATGGCGCATAATATCACCACCATTACCAATCATGTTGGGCGCGCCTTTCTGGATGTGAACCGGCCTATAGATGCGCTGGATAAAATCATGTTCGCTGATACGATTGATGCCGCTACACCATCGCGCCAAGTCAAGGCCGGTTATGGGTTGTTGCCACGGCTGAATGCGGCACGCATGCCGATACATAATGTAGCTTTATCACATGACGAAGTGCGGCGGCGGCTTGACATGGTGCATACGCCCTATCACCAGATGCTGGCCGAAACGCTGGAAACAGCGCTGACATTTCACGGGCATTATCTGTTGCTTGATATTCATTCGATGCCACAGACTGATCAGCTTGGGCGGCCACTTGCCGATTTTGTTCTGGGCGACTGTCTTGGCACCACCATAGACCCCAAGCTTGGCTCGCAGATCAGTGAGTTTATCGCCGAATCTGGATTTAGCGTTGCGTGGAACAAGCCCTATGCAGGCGGGCATATCACGCGTGAATATGGGCGGATCAATTCCCCGCGGCAGTCAGTGCAGATCGAAATTAACCGCGCTCTTTATATGACATCAACACCTGTGTCGGGCAATCCGGCGCAAAGCCATATGACGCTAGAGGCTGATGGCGCAGCGCGTGTTGCCCATATGCTGGGCGCATTGGGTGCTATGCTGGCAGACATGCTGGATAATAATAGGTAAAGATTGCGCTGGGCTGAGTAACAGCTATCCAGTCTAGGCGAAGGGGTTTTCACGTTTTCGCATAACCATGCGGATGGGAATCCCGCGCAAGCCAAAATCATTCCGCAAGCCAGTGGACAAATAACGCAGATAGGAATCAGGCAGATCAGCCGGGCGGCTGACAAATAATGCAAATGTCGGTGGTCGTGTCTTGATCTGGGTTACATAGCGGATACGCAGACGGCGCCCCTCAACCAATGGCGGCGGATGCGCTTCAAGCATGATTTCCAGCCAGCGATTAAGCCGCCC
>JABJBD010000037.1 GCA_018668795.1 Candidatus Puniceispirillum sp.
AAGCGGCGTTGTATAAACGCCAGCCAACAAAGTGGCATAAAGATAGGTCGGCACACAGGACGCAAACGTTGAAAGATAAGCCCCCATATTGGCAATCGTATTGACCTTTAATGCGGTAAATTTACCTGTTTTATCCATGCCAAGTTTCACCAGCGAAAGATGATCGCGGCCATGCGCATCCGACATAAAGGCTTCGCTTCGATCGGATGTCCATTTAACAGGGCGTTTGATTTTATGTGATGCCCAAGTGACAATCGCCTCTTCGGCATAATGAAAGATTTTTGATCCAAACCCGCCGCCAACATCAGGCGCAATGACGCGCAATTTATGCTCAGGTATCGACAAAACAAACGCCCCCATCAGCAAACGAATCACATGCGGATTCTGGCTGGTGGTATAGAGCGTGTAATGGTCGGTTGCCTTGTCATAATCACCGATTGCAACGCGTGGTTCCATCGCATTAGGGATCAGACGGTTATTACGGATTTCAAGTTCGGTAACATAAAAGGATGTGGCTAGCGCCGCGTCAATTTCCGACTCATCGCCAATGTCCCAGTCATAACAAAGATTGGTGCCAAGATCAGGATGCACCAAGGCACCATGCTTGCCATTGCTATTGGCCGCTGTCATCAGATCAACCGCAACGGGAAGCGGACTATAGTCCACATCGATCAGTTCAGCCGCATCCTTTGCCGCGTTCAGACTTGTCGCAATGACCACCGCAATCTGGTCGCCAACATAGCGGACAACGCCTTTAGCAAGCAGCGGATGTTCAGGCTCGCGCATCGGTGTGCCATCTTTGGAATCAACCTGCCAGCCACAAGGAATTGAACCCACCTGCATATCATCACCAGTAAAAATGGCGACCACGCCAGTTGCCTTTTTGGCTTTGTCGGTTTTGATGGTGATTTTGGCATGTGCCTCTTGCGAGCGCAGTATGAAGGCATAGGTCTGATTCGGTCGGTTGATATCATCAGTATAATTACCCTGTCCAGTCAGGAAACGGTAATCCTCTTTGCGCCTGACCGAGGCACCGATGCCGGTTTCTTCTGTTCCGTCTGGCATATCTATCTCCTCTAGCGCGCGGCCATCTCTTTAGCCGCAGCATCAATCGCTTTGACAATATTGTGATAACCCGTACAGCGGCAGATATTGCCATCCATATAGGCGCGGATTTCAGCTTTGCTTGGTTCGGGATGGTGGTTCACAAGATCAATCGCGCTCATCACCATCCCCGCCGTACAAAATCCGCATTGCAGACCGTGATGTTCGCGAAAGGCGGCTTGCATCGGATGCAGATCATCACCATCGGCAATACCTTCAATCGTTGTGACATCGGCACCATGCGCCTGTAATGTCAGCATTGTGCATGATTTTATCGATTGGCCGTTCACATGTACGACACAGGTGCCACACTGGCTGGTGTCACAACCGATATGCGTACCTGTCAGGCCGCAATCTTCGCGGATAAATGTTGATAAAAGGCTGTTTTCATCAACCTCGCATTCCATCGGCATACCATTGAGGTTAAGTGAAACTTGTGCCATTTCCCCCTCCAAAATAATGGTCTATAGATATAGGCTGGGGCAAATAAAGCGAATTGTAAATCGGGGGCTGATTTTAGACTAAATAGTTGAATTTAGTTAAATTACTAATTTAGAATATCGATAGAATCACCCCGACATTATAGTATTATCGGCACAAGTCCAAAACAGGGGACGTTGAAGATGCACAATATCACACCTAGCCAAATTGATGCTTTTGCCCGCGATGGTGCTGTCTGTCTGCCAGGTCTGTTTGCCGACTGGGTCGATGTGATTAAGGACGGTATTGCCGCCAATATGGAAAATCCAGGTCCCTATGCGGCAGAAAATCTGCACGCTGGCGAAGCTGGGCGGTTTTTTGATGATTACTGCAACTGGCAACGGATACCTGCCTTTGCCGATATTATGGCATCGTCACCAGCTCCAGAGGCGGCGGCTTCATTGATGCAATCGCACACTGCACAATTTTTTCATGACCATGTTCTGGTCAAAGAGCCCGGCACCAGCAAACCAACACCATGGCATCAGGACGCGCCTTATTATTTTGTCGAAGGCAAACAGACGGTCAGCTTCTGGATTCCGGTTGATCCAGTCAAAGACGCTAGCCTGCGGGTGATTGCCGGATCACATAAATGGGATAAAATGGTGCTACCCGTGCGCTGGCTGGCCGAAGATAATTTTTATGCCAATGATGATGATTTTCTGCCAGTGCCAGACCCCGATGTTGAACCGGATAAATTTCCAACGCTGGAATGGGCCATGCAACCAGGTGATGCCGTGGCTTTCGATTTTCGTGCCGTTCATGGCGCGCGCGGCAATATGGCAAGGACACGCCGACGGGCTCTATCCTTGCGCTATGTCGGCGATGATGCCCGTTATGTCACAAGACAGGGGCCTACATCGCCACCTTTTCCAGGACATGATATGCAAGATGGTGCACGCCTGCGCAGTGACTGGTTTCCGGTCGTATGGCCAAATAAGGAGTGAAAGCTAGCGTTGGTGGCGGCAATCAATGCCGTTGAAACTGCCCAGCGTTTCCAGATCATCAACATATTCTAGTCCCGCCTCGGCAAGACGTGGCCGCATATTATAAAGATCAAGGCCAAGCTCACCTGCCTGTAAGCGGATGCGTTTGTCTTCCTCGGCATCAAGGCGTGTCTGCGTCGCATGCATCACACGATCAGCCTCGGCGCGGGCAACGACCACCACCCCATCATCATCGGCGGCAATGACATCACCCGGGAATATCAACTGTCCCGCGCACACCACCGGCACATTAACCGCGCCAAGGGTGTTTTTCACCGTGCCTTTGGACGAGATCGCACGCGACCATACCGGGAAATTCATTGCCTGCAAATCAACAACATCCCTCACTCCCGCATCTATCACCAAACCTTTGACGCCGCGTGACTGGGCCGAGGTGGCAAGCAAA
>JABJBD010000168.1 GCA_018668795.1 Candidatus Puniceispirillum sp.
ATTTGACTGAATTTGCTTTTTCCGGTCTTGGCATGAACGCACATTACGGCAATCCGCTTAGCCCCTATGATCGCGCAACAGGGCGCGTTTCTGGCGGTTCGTCATCGGGTAGCGCCGTGTCCGTCAGCGATAAAATGGCGGCCGCAACGATTGGCTCGGATACAGGCGGATCAACACGCGCACCAGCGTCCTATTGCGGCATTGTTGGCCTGAAACCAAGCACTGCGCGTATGCCATCCGACGGGGTGTTTCCACTTTCACCATCATTTGATGCCGCTGGCCCAATGGGGAACAGCGTGGCCTGTGTCAGCATAATCGATAGCATCATAGCAGGCGGTTCAGGCATCCGTGAAACAGCCTTTGCCGCGGCGGGACTTCGCCTCGCCATCCCCGATGGGTATTTGATGGAAGATCTGGACACCGACATTGCCGCTGCCTTTGACGCTGCCATAGACCGCTTGCATGGTGCTGGCGTACATGTACAAAAAATCCGCCTTGACGCGCTGGAAGCTATGCGCCCCAGCAATAATCCAAAAAGCATTGTATCTGCCGAAGCCTATGCTGTTCATCGACATTGGCTGGACAGCGATCACAGCGAAAAATACGATCCCTTCATTGGGCGTCGTCTGCGCGGCGGTGCTGATATTTTGGCGGCTGACTATATTGATATGTTCGAAAAGCGCGATGCGGTCTGTCATGCCATCAAAATGCAAACCCGCGGCTTTGATGCGCTCATGCTACCCACAACGCCAGGCATAGCCCCTGCCATTGCCGACATGCCAACCATCGAAAAACAACTTGCAATGAATGCACGTAGTTTGCGTAATACGGCAATTTCTAACTATCTTGATCGTCCAACCATCACTATTCCATGTCATCAGCATGGCACCGCGCCTGTTGGTCTGTCATTGATGGGATCACGGCATCATGACCGCCGTTTGCTGGCGATTGCCGAGGGGCTAGAGGCTATTATTCGTGGCTAGTGCCGCACCAACCAAAAACAACCACAAAACCAGCCGTCGCGATCAGGCTGATACGGCCTGTCGGGATTTACGCCCAATCGTTAATATCTGGTCAATTTTTTTGGCCACCCACATCATCGGCGCAGAATCACGTAGCACCAGCATGGCTGGCGTAGCCACCAGCGTTAATATTGTGGCAAAAGTCAAACCTCCGGCGATCGTGCTTGATAGCTGGGTCCACCATTGTGACGAAGGCGCACCAGCGAAAATCTCACGATCCGCAATTTTGATAGTCAGTTCAAACACCATCGGCAACAGCCCCAGAATGGTTGTAATCGCCGTCAGTACAACCGGACGAAAACGAACCAAACCTGCACGAAACGCGGCATGACGTGCCTTGTAACCACGCTTTCGATATTCGTTAAACGTATCGATCAGCACGATATTATTATTCACCACTATACCTGCAAGCGAGATCACGCCCAGCCCTGACATAACTACGCCAAATGGCCGTCCGGTTATCCACAGCCCCAGAACCACGCCGCCAGTTGACAGAATGATCGCCGACATAATGACAAAGGCCTGCCATGCCGAATTAAACTGAAGCATCAATACAACCACCATCAGCGTCATTGACAGCAAGAATGATTTACCCAGAAATGCTTGTGTTTCGGCAATGTCTTCATTTTCGCCGCCATACACAATATCGACATTCTGCGCTAATGGCGTTTCGGCAAGCGATGTTTGCAATTTGGTAAATTGCTCGGCAGGCAACAAGCCTTCGCTGACATCTGAATTAACATACATATAACGGCGTCCATCCAGCCGTTCGATATTGCCTTGCTTGACTTTGGGTTGCAGCGACGCAAACACCGATAATGGCACATAGGATCCATCCGCCGCCGGAACACGCAATTCTTTCAAGCGATCAAGATTTCGTTGATCCCCCATGAACCGCATCACAACATCCAGTTCGTCTTCGCTGTCATCGGGGCGGTAGTCGGAAATGCGCGCACCACGCGTCAGCATCTTAATCATTGTGCCCATATCGGCAATCGATACACCATGTCGGCTGGCGGCATCGCGATCGGTCACCAATGTCCATTCCATACCTGGTAAGGGGCGGCTATCGGTTATATCAACAAAGCCGCCAATATCTTCCATCCGCTTGATAACAGCCCCTGCCGCCGCACCAACCTGATCCAGATCATCACCAACAATTTCCAGCTTGATTGGTTGTGCACCACCAGGGCCCTTTTGTGGTTTTTGAATATTAATTTCGACGCCAGCTATATCTTTGACCATGCCGCGCATATCTTCGATGATTGAGTTGGCTTTATCACGCTCGCGCCAGTCAACAAATACTGTTCGGATCGTGCCGATCGAATCACGCGGGGCTTGATTACCAGCACCGCCACCTCTGAATGAACGCGCATAGAAATCTTGAACGCCGCCAGTTGAAATAATACTTTGCTCGGCTTTCACAACAAGCGCGTCACGTTCCTTTGCCGAAAGATCACCACGGGCAAGCACCTGAACTTGTGCCTGATCGGGTTCAATATCAGGGAAAAATTCTACGCCAAGTCCAGCACTGCCATAGCCAATAAAGGCAAACACCATAAAGCCGATAACGGATCCCATCACTGCAAATGGGCGGCTTATGGCGACTTTCAGAACCCGTCGGTAAAACCGCGGTGCAGTTGCTGAAATCATCCCTTTTGGCACTGATTTTTTACCAATCATACTGCCCAGCACCGGAATGAAAATAAGCGCCATAATCAGTGACGCCGTTAAAACGCAAATAACGGTTATAGGCAAAAATTTCATGAATTTGCCAACAATGCCCGGCCATATAAGTAACGGCATAAATACCATCAAGGTCGTCACTGTCGATGAAATGATAGGCCAAGCCATACGCTGGGCGCCAACCATATAGGCTTGGCGGCGCGTCGCCCCCATGGCAATGCGCCGGTCGGCAAATTCGGTCGTCACAATCACACCATCAACCAGCATTCCTGCCACAAGAATCAGCGAAAACAGCACCACAATATTCATTGTGATCCCAAGACTGTTCAGCACCGTAATACCAATCAGAAACGACCCGGGAATGGCAAGGCCAACCAGCGTTGCATTGCGCACGCCTAATGTTGCCAGAACAACCACCATCACAATGATAACCGCCGCCCCGACATTATTACCCAGATCGCTGAGCAAATTACGCACATCTTTTGAATCATCAAACAGATAGCTGACCTTGACGTCATTGCCTATCATGGGGGCGGCTGTATCAATCACTGCCCGCGCTGCTTCGACAACATTGATAACATTGGCACCAACGCGTTTGCGCACATCCAGCACAATCGCCGCTTCACCATTGACGCGCGACCAGCCTTCAGCCTGTTCAAATGATCGCCGCACAACAGCAACGTCACCAAACTTGATCGATGTACCATCACGCGCCTTGATCGGCATGTTAATCAGATCATCAACACTTTCCAGAACACCTGGCACCTTGACCAGCAGGCGTCCGCCGCCATCATCAATCGCGCCAGCTGTCACAAGCTGGTTATTCCCCTGAACAAGCCTCATCACCACTGATGGATCAAGCCCATAGGCCTCCATGCTTGATGCATCGACCAGAATTTCCAGCACTTCTTCGCGGTCACCACCAATTTCGACCTCAAGAACACCTGGCAAAGCCTCAATTTTATCTTTTATTTCGCGCGCCGCTAGCACCATTGTCCGTTCCGATACCGGCCCATATAATGCCGCTGTCAAAATCGGAAATTGTGACAGATTAATTTCAATAACCTTTGGTTCATCTGCATCGGCTGGCAAATCCGGTTTGGCATCATCAACCGCCTGACGCACATCAGCCAGCGCACGGTCAATATTCTCATTTGCCGCAAATTCAAGTGAAACCGACCCATAGCCCTCGGCGGCCACTGATTTCATCACATCAAGACCTTCAACAGTCCGCAGATGCTTTTCCAATGGCTTAATAAGCAAGCGTTCGGCATCATTTGGCGAAATGCCTTTATAGCCAACCGAAACATAGGCTACCGGAATATCAATATCTGGCGTTGCTTCTTTGGGTATCTCATTGAATGCCGATAGGCCGATGCCGCACAGAACGACCAGAGCCAGCAGAACCGCACCAGCGCGCGAAAAGGCCGCTTCGATTATGCTATTCATGATGCTGTCTCTAAAGCAATATCAACACTATCACCTATATCGACAAACGCCTGACCAACGGTTAGCAAGGTTGTCCCGTCAGGCAAGCCGGAAACAAAAACTTTCTCGCCACCTGAACGCACCATCTCGACATCTATCGTCTGGACAATGCCATCAACGCTAATCTTGGCCATCAAGGCTCCATCTGGCGACACTGACAAATGAGCAGGTGAAATGCCAAAGGCCGCGATTGTGCCTACATCAATAGAGGCTTCGACCGTGACACCACCACGTAATTTACGGTCTCTATTCTGCAACGAAACCTCGACATCAAATGTACGCGTTGCCTTATTTGACTGTGACGCAATTTTAGTGACTTGACCCTTATTTGAACCAACACCAGCTATATTAACGTCAACCAAGTCGCCAACTGAAATCTGCGCAATGTCATTTTGCGGTACAGCGACAATAACGCTCAACGTATCCATGCCAAGGATCGTAGCAGCTGCTGCATCGCGCCGCATACGCTCACCTTTTTCCACGTGCAATGTTTCAAGCAAGCCGCTAACAGGGGATGTAATCGTCGAATCCTTTAGCTGAGTTTCCAACGCCGCAAGTGAAGCCCTTGCGGATTCTACACGCGCTAAATTTTGCGCCACTTCCAGTTCAGAACGGTAATTCTGGGCGGTTTCAATCTTGGCAAGTTGGACGCGGGCATTCTCATAATCAGCTTTTAATTGTGCCAGTTCCAATGGCGCCGTAAAATTATCCTTGGCCAACTCGTTGGCAATCGACAGACGCTTTTCAATAACAACAAGATTAGCGCGCGCGGCGGCCAGTTCTTCTTTCAACGTACCTTTGGATTGCTTTTGTGCGGCATCATATGATTTCTCAGCTGCATTTAACTCGGCCTTTGCCGCCGCAATCTGTTCGGGCAAGGTACCTTTATCCAGTACAATCAGCACATCGCCTATTTTGATCTCACTTCCTTCGATAGCCGGAATGTGGATGATGTTGCCATCGACCTTGGATGACACGGTTACATCAAAAGCAGCTTCGCTGACCCCATTGGCACGAATGGTGCGGTTAATCGTCTCATTCTGAACCGTTATGGCTGAAACTTTAAAGCTCGACACAGCATCAGATTGCTTAGATATATCCGCACTATTTGTCTCTGTCGGCTCGTTATCATTAATGGCCGCTGGCGTATCTTTCATAAATGAACCAGACGCCATCCATAGACCAACAAGCAGAGCAATCAGACCTGCCAATAAGTATGAAGATTTAATTTTCATAACAGTTTGTCCTGTTCATTAAATTAATTGATCGAACAGATTTAAATACGTAACCTGCATATGAGATGAACATCTCACACATGCAACATTATCAATACAGAATCTTTATAAAGATCTTATAGAAACACTTAATTTGGCAGTAACACTTATTTGGCTTCGCCTAAAATAGCCTGAGCTGCCTTATGCGCCACCATTATTGTGGGGGCATTAATATTTGCTGATGTAATATTTGGAAACACCGATGCATCAACAACCCGTAAACCATCTATACCATGTACTTTAAGGTCCGAACTGACAACCGAATTTTCGATTGTTGTTCCCATACGACATGTGCAGGATGGATGAAAAATAGTACCACATCTTTCCTTGAAGTCGGCAATAATATCATCATCGCTCATCACATCAAGCGGCGTCTTTGGGGATGCAGACAGTATTCCTTGTATGGCAGGGCTATTTTGAAGCTGACCAATAAATCGCGCCATCTTCACCACATCATCAATGTCCCTTTGATGAGTCATATAATTACCAAAGATGTTTGGTGGCGTGGATGCTTTTTCTGTTGTGATTTTTATGCTGCCTTCGCTAGCCGGACGGCAACTGTTAAAGCCAAGAATGAAACCTGGAAAAGCATCCGGTTTCAACAATGGGCGCTCATTGTGATATTGTATCTGATAGCTCACCGGATTGGCATATATCTGCGCGTTAGCCACGGCTAGGTCGGGGTCCGTTTTGACCAGCCCACCAATCTGGTTGACACTCAATGACAGCGGACCGGTTTTGCGCAGAATATATTCGATACCTGCCATGATACGCCCGGGCCAACGTCCCAGAACGTTGTTCATGGTCGGCTTATTCGCCTTGAAATAATAGTTGATGCCAAGGTGATCCTGCATATTCATGCCAACATGCGGATGCTCCATTCTAACTGTAACACCTGCATCACGCAGAATTTTACCAGGGCCAATACCCGACACCTGTAACAGTTGTGGTGATTTGACCGCTCCTGCCGACAGAATTATTTCACGGTTTGCGCTGAATGTTATTTGCGCGCCTCTATGAAAGCACAGCACCGAACTGGCGCGGTTGTCCTGAAATAGAATACGTTCGGCATCTATATTTGTCATCACGGTCAGGTTTTTGCGCTTTTGGGCTGGACGAAGAAACGCCGCGGCACTTGAGCATCGTTTACCATTGCGTGTTGTAATCAAATAGGACGATATGCCCTCACCAATTTGTGACGGTTTGCGATGAAACGCCACCTGACTTTGTTCACACATGGCAAAAAAATCGTCTTTCATCGGATGCAGACTGGATGTTGGGTCTGAAACTGTCAGTTTGCCATCCGCATGTCTGACTTTGTCTTTGGCATCGACCATTTGCTCAAAGGCGTCAAAAATTGGTTTGACCGATTTGTAATCCCAGCCCGGATTGCCAGCATCTGCCCAATCATCATAATCAGTCGCCACCCCCCGATGATAGACCAGCGCATTAATCGAGCTTGACCCACCAAGCACGCGGCCACGTGGCCAATAGAGCTTGCGGCCATCCAGCCCGGGTTCTGGCATAGTCGAAAATCGCCAGTTCACCTTGTCATTATGAAAGGACATGCCATAGCCAATAGGCGTGCGGATCCAAAACCGATCATCTGACGGGCCTGACTCCAGCAATAACACCGAATGACGGCCATCAGCGCTGAGCTTATCTGCCAGCACACATCCAGCCGAACCAGCACCTATAATGATATAATCAAATCTTTTCATACGCGTCGCAGACTATGGCACATTAACTGGTTTCGATTGGCTACTTTTCACGCTAAAGCTGAGTTTGGCAATTATCTTTTTAAGTTCAGGATGCGAAATTCTATCTGATAGCTTTGCCAAGCCACAGACCTGCCATCATCATAACGGCAAAGATCACGACATCTGCTGGACGCAACAGCAAGGATGAGATGACAGGCCCCGGACATAATCCACCCAGACCCCAGCCAATACCGAACAAGGCACTGCCGCCCAGCAACTGGCGATCAATATCCTGCACTGTTGGCAACCTGAAGGTGCCACCAAATAATGGTGTCGCCCGTTTCATAAGTAGATGATGCCCGATCAGATTGACGATAACCCCGCCGCCCATGACAAATGCCAATGACGGATCCCACGCACCAAAAATATCCAGAAAGTCTGCAATCTTAGACGGATTCAACATACCCGCTATAGCCAGCCCAATACCGAATAACCCACCAATCAAAAAGCTGAATAACAACGGCATCACATTACCCCCGCATGGCGGACAAGATATACCGTAATCACGGCTGTCAGCATAAAGGTCATAACAGCGACTAATGAACGTGGTGATAGCCGTGCCAACCCGCAAATGCCATGCCCGGATGTGCATCCTGACCCCAGCGCGGCACCAAATCCAACCAACAAGCCTGCTAGCGGTAAAACCCAGCCTGAGGCCACAGGGATAATATCAATATCAATATGAAACAGCCCCAGCGTTAGTGGACCCAGCATAGCACCTGCCACAAACGCCAAACGCCAGCTATTGCTATCATGCGCATCGGGGGCATCTGCATCGGGGCGGATCAGGCTGGCCAGAATACCGCTTATGCCCATCACCCGCCCTTTGACCGCCATCAAGGCCAAAGCCGCCAGCCCGATCATACCCCCGCCGACAAGCGCGCTCAGCGGCGTAAAATTCACCATATCAATTGTCATGAATAAAGGCCTTTCTTAAAGATATAACTCAAACACCACCATGGGCCTTAGACCAGGCACGCGGATCATTCAAAAAGGCTTCAACCGCCGCCAATGTCTTGGCATCAAAGCGGTCTGTTTCTTTGCATGCGGCCAGCACATCCCACCATGTAGCAAGATAATGAAGCGAGATGCCTTCAGCCGCCAGCTTTTCCGGCGTGTCCTTGAAAATATCATAATAGAAAATCACGAATGTATGCGCCACCTCGGCGCCTGCCATGCGTAAGGCTTCGACAAAATTCAGCTTGCTGCCCCCATCCGTCGTCAGATCCTCGACCAGCAGAATGCGCTGGCCATCCTTGATGTCGCCTTCGATGCGCGCATCGCGGCCAAAACCTTTGGGTTTTTTGCGCACATATTGCATCGGCAAATGTGTCCGCTCTGCCAGCCAGGCGGCAAAAGGAATACCGGCCGTTTCCCCGCCAGCCAGCGCATCAAGGCTTTCATGTCCAATATCATTCAAAATCACTGTCGTGCCAAAATCCATCATCGCTGCCCGCATGCGGGGAAACGAAATGATTTTTCGACAATCAATATAAACCGGACTCATCATTCCTGATGTCAGTTTGAATGGCTCGTCTGCACGAAACAGAACCGCATCAATTTCAAGCAACATACGCGCCACAGCGCGCGCCATATTTGCCTTATCGTAAACATAGGGTGATGACATGAAATCAACTCCAGAACCAGCGACCAATCAGGGCTAAAGCCTGCTAGCAGACAGCATATAACTGCCTGTCCAACTTGTCACGCATCGAGATGATGACCCGTGAAAACTTTAGGCGCGGGCAGCGCGCTTGCGTGCATGTGGATCAAGATACATTTTGCGCAACCGAAGGTTTTCTGGCGTCACCTCAAGCAATTCATCTTCATTGATATACGCCATCATTTCTTCCAGCGACATACGCTTGGCAGGTACCAATTTAACCGCTTCATCCGTGCCAGATGCGCGCACATTAGTCAGCTGCTTGCCTTTCAGCACATTGATTTCAAGATCATTATTCCGGTTATGCTCGCCAACAATCATGCCTTGATAGACAGGTGTCTGCGGGCTAACGAACATCAAACCACGATCTTGCAGATTGAACAGCGCATAAGCCACCGCCATGCCGTTATCCGTGGAAATAAGCGCACCATTACGGCGGCCAATAATTTCACCTTTATACGGGGCATAAGAATGAAAAATACGGTTCAGCACACCGGTACCACGTGTTTCGGTCAGAAATCGGCTTTGATATCCGATCAGACCACGCGATGGCGCCAAAAATACAAGCCGCGTTTTTCCGGCACCTGCCGCACGCATATCAAGCATTTCACCTTTACGGCGATTCAGACCATCAACCACGCCGCTTGAATATTCTTCATCCACATCAACGGTGACTTCTTCCATGGGCTCAAGCCGGTTGCCCGCATCATCTGTCTGAAACAGCACACGTGGGCGTGAAACTGTCATTTCAAAGCCTTCGCGTCGCATGGTTTCAATCAGCACACCAAGCTGAAGCTCGCCGCGCCCGCCAATTTCAAACGCGTCCTTGCCGCCACTCTCGGAAAAGGTAATTGCCACATTTGTTTCGGCTTCGGCAAGCAGACGGTCACGGATAACTGTTGACGTCACCTTTTTGCCTTCACGGCCAGCCAGAGGAGAATCATTAACCGTGATTGTAACCGACATTGTCGGCGGATCGATAGGTGTCGATTGCAATGGTTGCGTCACAGATGGCGCACAGATTGTATCTGCAACAGACGCAATCGAAAGACCCGCGATGCAGACAATATCGCCTGCCGTCACATGGTCAACTGGCACACGGTTGGTGCCTTCAAAACGCAAAAGCTTGGTCAAACGGCCTGATTCAACAACGCTACCATCAAGATTAAGCGCACGCACCGCTTCATTAACCGATGCAGTTCCCTGCATAATGCGACCAACCAGACAACGACCAAGATAGGGGTCTGAATCAAGCAATGTTGCCAGCATGGCAAACGGCGCTTCGGCATCAACCTGCGGCGGCGCGACATGCGCCAGAATGCGATCAAGAAGCGGATGCAGGTTTTCACGCGCATCATCAAGCTCTTCAACACACCAGCCATCGCGGCCGGATGCATATAAAATTGGGAAATCAAGCTGCTCTTCATTGGCATCAAGCGCTACGAATAAATCAAAAACTTCGTCAACAACCTCTTCAGGCCGTCCATCACTGCGGTCGATCTTGTTGATAATCACAATCGGACGCAATCCTTGCGCCAACGCCTTGCCCAAAACAAATTTGGTTTGCGGCATCGGCCCTTCGGCAGCGTCAGTCAGCAGAATAACACCATCGGCCATGCCCAGAACACGCTCAACCTCACCGCCGAAATCAGCGTGACCAGGCGTATCGATAATATTGATGCGCGTATCTTTCCAGACCACCGACGTTGGCTTGGCCAGAATGGTAATGCCGCGCTCTTTTTCAAGATCGCCTGAATCCATCACACGTTCATCAACCGCCTGATTATCACGGAACATACCGCTTTGCTTCATAATCGAGTCGATAAGTGTTGTTTTGCCATGGTCAACATGGGCAATAATCGCGATATTGCGCAGTTCTTGTGTCATCATCATGTCTCTTGAGTTTTGCCTGTTTCTTCAGGTCTGGCCGCATAACTACTGCTTAATGCAGCATATGGAAAGCCCTAATTTCATCACTGGCTTTATTAATAGCCACAAAATAACGCATTTTTACTTAATTTATCGCGAAAAATCGCGTTTTCTATCGTGAAGGGCGGATGATATGCCAGCACAGCATTAATGAAATCAACCCACAGCTTGCCGACAGGAACATGACGATAATCATCGTATAGCCAAACTGGAACTGAAAATAACCGACCAGCAAGCTAATCAGCGCCCCACCACCAATCTGAAGAAATCCCGATAGACCTGAGGCGGCCCCTGACAGACGCGGCACTACATTCATCACCGATGATGCCGAATGCGGGCTGACAAGACCATTGGCAAAAGCAATGATCGACATCGGGCCAAACACATAAACAGGATGCATCATTCCATATAATGGCCATTGCGTGATAGTCGCCGCCAAAGCCAAAAGCGTACCTGCCATGATAAACCGTGACGATGCATAGACATGCGAATAGCGTGCCGCAATCCAGTTACCTGTCAGATAGCCAAGCGATACAATTATAAAATAAGCACCATATTCGGTCTCTGATCGTCCCATCTGTTCGATCACGACATAGGCAGCACCCGCCAGAAAAGCATAATAGACACAGGCACTAAAAGCCCAGTTCCCCGCCAACCCGATAAATTCAATATTCTTGAACAAAGGTAAGCCGTCAAAAAACCCCTGCCGGCGTCCATCAGCATCCCGTGAAAACTGCACTGTTTCGGGTAACTTCATGATGATCGTCACCAGCAAACACGAACTAACCACAAACAGCATCCAGAACAGCCAGCGCCAGCCAAATGCTTCGGCAACAAAGCCCGAAATTGTTGGTGCTGCCATGGGGCCAATGACCATTGCCATCGTCAAATAACCGATCAGTTTTGCCGATTTTTCGCGGCCATGCACATCATTGATAATGACGCGCGCAATGGCCATGCCGGACGCGGCGCCAATACCCTGAAGCCCACGTCCGAAAATGACCACATATGCTGTTTCCGAAAGGGCGCAAGCCAGACTTCCAAGCGCGAACAGACTCATCCCTATGATCAGCGTCGTGCGCCGCCCATAGCTATCCGAAAAAGGCCCCAGAACTAGCTGGGCCACGGCAAAGGATGCAAAAAAGACACTTAAACTTAGCTGTGCGGTAGCATAGGATACATCAAGGCTATCAGCCAGAATTGGAATAAGCGGCACCACGACAACCATCGCAAAGCCCCCAATCCCTGAAAGCAAGATCAACAACAACATTGACGGATTTTTAAAATCAGATGTTGCGCTACCTGCCACAGTTTGCGAGGCAGGCGCTTCATTATTTTCTAGCATCCAGAAATACTCTAGCTGTTTGGTTCAGCCTTATTGCTAAATAACCAGCCAAGAACATATGTCGCAATGACTGCCGCGACAAGCTGGGAAATAATAAATCCGGGCGCATCAATCGGGCGTATCCCCGAAAAGCTGTCCGTCAACGAACGGGCAAGCGTTACCGCCGGATTGGCAAAACTGGTCGATGATGTGAACCAGTAAGCCGCTGTTATATATAACCCGACCAGCCAAGGCACTGCGTCAGGCCGGAACCGGATGCCACCAAAAATAACCATTATCAGACCAAAAGTTGCGACCGCCTCTGATCCCATCTGTGCTGACCCGCTTCGCACATTTTGTGAGATCTGTATTAATGGCACCTCAAACATAAAATGCGCCAGCATAGCCCCGCAAACAGCACCTATAATCTGTATGACAATATATAAAACTGCCATTGGCACGCTAATGTCTTTGCGGATTGCAAAAGCTAGCGTTACCGCCGGATTGAAATGCGCGCCAGAAACAGACCCGAACACTGTGATAAGAACAACCAGAATAGCCCCAGTCGCAATTGTATTGCCAAGCAAAGCAATCGCTACATTTCCACCGGCCAGCCGCTCGGCCATAATGCCCGATCCAATAACGGTTGCCAGCAGCAAAAGCGTTCCCAGCCATTCAGCAACTAGCCGACGTCCTACACCCTGTCCACTCATGACATATCCCCAATTGCACGAACAGCGTCCAATTGCGCTGGCAGGTGCAGATCACCCAAAGCCAATAATGCACTCATACGGGCATCCATCTGTACATAGGTGCGTGCAAAAGCAGCTTCAATATCAGCCATATTTCCTGTAACGGCGGCGGGGTCTTCAACACCCCAATGTGCTGTTGCCGGATGACCCGGCCATATCGGGCAGGTTTCTCCGGCGGCATTGGCACAGACTGTTATAATCATATGCATTTCACCATAGGCCTCACCAGCAAACACATCCCAGCTTTTTGACGCTGCAAAGCCGGTATCAATGCCATGTTTCTGCAAAATGACTATCGCGTTGGGATTAGGCGTTCCTGTCGGTTTTGATCCAGCCGAAAAGGCCTGATAGGACAATCCACCACGATGCCGCAAAATACCCTCGGCTATCAATGACCGTGCCGAATTGCCTGTGCAGAGGAACAGCACATTCATGGTATCTGGTCTAATATCTGGCTTAATATCTGGCCTAGTATTTGGCATCGTCAAAATTCCCTTTAGTGACTAGCCATTATTTTCGGGCTAGGTAAATATAACTGATCAGCAAAGTCTGAAAAACCTATACAGAACAATAATTGGTCATAGATATATGTCAAAAATGTTAAAAAAGGCCAATTTCCCAAAAAAAATATGTGCATATTGCGGTTTACCCTTTGCATGGCGCAAAAAATGGGCACGCGACTGGGAACAGGTGCGCTATTGTTCAAAACGGTGTGCGGGAACAGCTAAAAACGGCAGTAAGGCGCAAGACTAATAACGCCTTTACCCACCTGTCACTTTGCGGATCGTCATTTCCAGATTATTCAAAAACCGAGATCGGTCCTGCTTGCTGAAACTGCGCTGGCCTTTATGCCCCTGTCCGGTGAATAGCGGGTCGGCCGCGCGAACATCGGTCATTAAATCGCGTGTTGCTAGCTGATTGCCAATATTGGCCTCGGTAATCATATCGCCGTCATGACGCAGTACCAATGCCCCTGCCGCAACCGCTTTGGCCGCTAACGGAATATCAGCGGTAATCACGATATCGCCGGTCTTAGCCTGATCGGCAATCCATTTATCCGCCTCATCCGCACCGTCTGCCACGATAATCATATGCACCTGCGGATGCGGATG
>JABJBD010000128.1 GCA_018668795.1 Candidatus Puniceispirillum sp.
AGTAGTGATCTGTTGGGGTTACGAAAATCGTACTGTGGCTGTGCGTGTGCCGCATGGGCCTGGCACGGCGCGGCGGATTGAACACCGTGTTGCAGGTGCGGATAGCAACCCCTATCTTATGCTGGCTATCATTTTGGCGACAGCTATGCAAGGTATGCAGGAAAAAACAGACCCCGGATCGCCAATTACCGACAATGCCTATGCGCTGGATTTACCCCGCCTGCCAGATAATTGGCAGGATGCGATTAACAGGTTTGAAACCAGCACCATAATTCAAAGACTTTTGCCGGATACGTGTCAGCAGATGTTTGTTGATTGCAAGAAACAGGAATATAGAGAATTTCAGCAACAAATTTCACCATTTGAATATTTTAGCTATCTTGATCAGGTTTAGGATTTCGGAACTGATGACGATCAAGTTGGTTGAATTGTTACAGCTAAAGTGGTTAGGATTACATCTAAGACTGCCATTAATTTTGCAACCATTTAATTTAATGCGCATATCGGTCTTTAATCATAATAAGGGAGCTGATGATGAAAAAACTGTCTTTTATCTGTGTAATAGCCATGGCGGTATCAACGCCGGCTTTTGCAAGTGGATCACTTAATATTTATAATTGGTCGGATTATATTGGCGAAGAAACGATTGCCAATTTTGAGGCCGAAACCGGTATCGACGTTACCTATGACATGTATGACTCGAATGAGGTTCTGGATGCCAAGATGATGGCAGGTTCGTCTGGCTATGATCTGGTTGTGCCAACAGCTGATTTTCTGGTGCGTGGCCGTGAAGCAGGCGTGTATCAGGATATGGATCTATCGCGTCTGAAAAATGCGGATAATCAGGATCCGCAAATTCAAGGCCTAGCAAATCAAGCGATGGGTTCGGAAACAGCAGGCCTAGTCTATATGTGGGGCACAACAGGTATTGCCTATAATGAAAAGATGATTGCTGACCGGCTTGGTGAAGATGCGCCAACCGATAGCTGGAGTCTGATTCTTGATCCGAAATATGCGTCCAAGCTTGAAGATTGTGGAATCGCCGTTCTGGATGCGCCAACCGATGTTTTGCCAAATGTCATCGCCTATCTTGGCAAGGACGGCACAAGCAAAAACAAAGCTGATTTTGAAGCGGCAGGTGACGTCTTGAATGCGATACAGCCACATTTGCGCTATATTCATTCCAGCCAGTCAATCAATGACATGGCTAATGGCGATTTATGTGCGGCGATTATGTGGTCAGGTGATGCGTTTCAGGCCGCAGCACGCGCCGAAGAAGCTGAAAATGGGCATGTTATCAATTATGTCATTCCATCCGAAGGGACAAATATGTGGTTTGACATATTGGCGATTCCGGCGGATGCCAAAAATCTGGATAACGCTTATACATTCATCGATTATATGATGCGGGCTGATGTGGCGGCGGCCAATGTGAACTATGTCTGGTATGCTAGTGGTAATGCGGCAGCTAATGCGGAAATTGATCCGGAAATTCTGGAACATCCGGGTATTTATCCTTCAACTGAGGCGCAGAAGAATCTGTTTGTTATTCCGGTTTACGACGCCAAACTTGACCGAGTGGTAAATCGTGTCTGGTCACGCTTTGCATCAGGTGGCTGATAACAGGCTGCTGGCTATTTATAATCTGAACTGACCAGTCATATTGAATCGATATGGGTGGTCAGCGAGATTCATACGTTTAGAACAGGACAAAATCTGTCGATGGCTCCTTTTATCCGCCTTCAGAATGTCACTAAAAATTTTGCGGACGTAAATGCCGTGAATGACCTGTCGCTTGATATCGAGCAAGGGGAATTATTTTGCCTGCTAGGTGCATCGGGATGCGGAAAATCCACTTTATTGCGCATGCTTGCTGGGTTTGAAACCCCAACGTCTGGGCGCATTGAAATTGATGGTCAGGACATGGCTGATGTGTCGCCAGCTGACCGACCCGTAAATATGATGTTTCAAAGCTATGCGCTGTTTCCGCATATGACAGTTGCCAGTAATATAGCTTATGGTTTGCGCCGTGCAGGAATGCAAGGTGCCGAGCTGGATGCCCGTGTTGATAGTTTAATCAAGCTTGTCCGGCTTGATGGGCTTGCATCGCGCAAACCTCATAAATTGTCAGGTGGTCAGCGCCAACGTGTTGCCCTGGCACGTGCTTTGGCGCGCCAACCGAAGTTGCTGTTGCTTGATGAACCTTTGGCGGCACTCGATAAGAAGTTACGCGAAGACACCCAGTTTGAGCTTGTTGATATTCAGGAAAAGCTGGGAACGACCTTTATTGTTGTGACGCACGATCAGGAAGAAGCCATGACATTGGCCACCCGGATTGGTATTATGGATCAGGGCTGTTTGGAACAGGTTGACGCGCCACGGGTTTTATATGAGCGGCCAAAAAACAGCTTTGTGGCCAACTTTCTGGGTACAGCTACCTTTATTACAGGCACCGTTACAAAAATTGACGGTGCCTTTCTACATGTCGATGGTGCCTGTCCGACAGTGGTATATCTGGATCCCAAGTCAGATCGAATTGCGCCCAAACTTGGCGCGACGGTAACGCTTGCGATACGGCCAGAAAAAATTCATCTCACCCGAACCAAAACTGGCCAGCAGAATGAAAGCATGGTCATTATTGAAGATATTGCCTATCTGGGCGTTGCCTCAAATTATCGGGTTAAACGCGATGATGGCTTGCTATTCAAACTGCAACAAACACATGGCCAGCGTGAAAAGACACCGCTGGAATGGGAAGAAAAGGGCTTTGTGCATTTTGACCCTGCTGATGTGATCATGCTAGAGGATTAGGCGATGGGCGCTTTCATGGCACGATTTGGAAAGCGCATTGTTGTTATTTTGCCGCTGACGTGGCTCGCGCTGTTTTTCCTGA
>JABJBD010000117.1 GCA_018668795.1 Candidatus Puniceispirillum sp.
ATAACAATAGGTTGCAATAGGGTCGATCAAGGTGTGAAATTCATAACTATCTTCACAGAATGTTTGCAACCGCATACCAGGTGATCCTCCTGATCGGTCGCCAAAGGTAATGGTGATCTTGTCCCCTTCGCGCAAAAAGCCGCGAACAACCTTGATATACAGCGTTCTGTCCCACGGCCGCACATTGCCTTTTGGATCATAATGATATGTCAGAACCGCGTTATTTGACGCCTCGATCGTGGTATAGTTTGGTCCCTTTGGGTCTTCAAATTGCGGGCGGGTTTGATCACTCGCAAATCGAAAACAGACCCGCATTGATCCGGAATCATCTATCCCGAATTTGCCAGCTACATAGGTCAGCACAAATGTTTGATAGCTGCCAGCCTCAAAGGACCCGTTAGGAACAATTGAGACAGTACCAAGCTCTTCAGCCGGAATTGGAAATGCCATTGGCGAACTCGTCACACCACCGGTACCACCGCCAGTTAAAACATCATCCCGGCTCCCCATTGGCACTTCACTCATAACCATTCCCTTCCATATTTTAGCAGATTTGCGGCATGATCATGCCTGTGAAAAAATGATAAAAAAATGCCAATAATCCCTATGTAGGAGACATATTAGCAATGAGTTCGCGTCCCAAAAGCACAAGGCCTGAAACGAAAATCAACCATATCAGTAACCGCTGAAACTGTCGATCATTCAACCGGCGAAAAACAAAAATACCCGTTTGCGTACCAATCACCGAAAAGGGAAGGGCTAACGCAACAATAAGCCATATGCCTGAGTCAATCACCCCGCGCCATATCATCAGAGCTAAGACAGTGCCAAGAACAATCATATTAAATGGCTGAACTAGTGCGCGGCGCCGCGCCTTGCTCCAATCATAAAGCGAACAACCCATCGTCAATATCGCTCCTGACATGCCCGCCATCATGCCAAATAGCCCACCAACAAACCCGACAAAAACATCAGCAGCAAGATAGCGTTTCGTCAGTTTTGGCAGCGTTTTTCGAAAGGTGAAAAAGCCGCCAAACAGGATCAACAAACTACCCACTAATAGCTTTAGCATTATGATATTGACCGCATCTAAAAACAGATAACCAAGCATGACGCCAATCAAAGCTGGTAACAAAAATCGCAATTGCTCGCCAAAATCAAAAGAGTTGCGAACCGCATAAAGACCTTGCACACCGCCGACAAGTGACAAGATCACAACCGTAATCACCGCATCAAGCGGCGGCATCGCCGCCAACCACCAGCCAAGCGCAAATAGCCCCGTGCCAAATCCCGCAAGGCCATTAGCAAAACCACCGGCAAATGCACCAGCTATGATTAGCACGATCACTTCACCGCTCATTATAATATAATCCAGAAATAACAATCTGTGATCATCAAAGACTTTCGCGATTTACGCATAATCTGCGCATAAAAATTCACCATTAAGCGGCGCAATATTAGCTGTTTTCCAACATCCAAAGATGGCGACAGCTCCTTTTTTGATCCCTGTTAATAAGGACGGGAAACGCTACGCATATTTTTCTAACCCGACAATCCTTTTCATGCTAGGTTTTGCTTTTTAAGCTTGCAAATCAATTGCCAAACACGATCCAAAAACCTGTCCTGGTCCTCTTTAAAACCAAACCACACATCCGCCGATGTTAACTCTGTCTATTTTGCAATCATACCAAGAAAGTCATATTATGATTTTGATCATCGGTTCAGGCCTGTTCCTGCTGCAAAGGCAAGAATGGCGTTCGTATTTTGGGCAGTTTCAGGATGGCGGCCACAACAGAATGGGCGGCAATGGTCATCGATAGTCTTTTATCCGCCGATGGTCTGGCGGTATTGATGGCTGTGCTTCTTGGCTGTTTTGTTAAAGGTGCATTGGGGTTTGGCTTACCGCTAATTGCAACGCCAATAATGCTGTTTGTTCTGCCACTTCCCGAAATTGTGGCCATTCTTGCCTTACCGATCACCATTGCTAATATCCAACAGATCTGGCTGAACCGGAAGCAATGGCGAATTTTGAGACAATTTTGGCCATTGATCACCTCATCAACCCTTGTCATGCTTGTTGGTGCACCATTGATGGTGGCGATTGATAGCCGTCTTCTTGGTATTTTGATTGGGCTGATGATCGCGCTTCACGCCATTTTATCTAGCTTTCCACGTGGCCAGTTCCAAAATAGGTCTCTTTCGTCCAAAACCATGAACCACCTGATCATTCCAGCGGGCATTGTATCGGGTATTCTTGGCAGTTTGACAGCAATGTATTCTTTTCCAAGCATTCAATTATTTATGATGATGCAGATCAAAAAAGATGAACTTGCGATGCTTCTTGGGGTGTTTTTATCGTTTGGCTACGTTGCCTTATGGCTTGGCATTTCACATGCTGGTTTTCCGGTTGGTGATAATCTTTTATTATCAGCACTAATGTTGATTCCCACAGTGGCTGGACAACAGGCCGGTCACATGGCGCGGCGCCGTATCAGTGAAACAACCTTTCGCCATATCGTACATTTTGCGCTGGCATGCGCTGGATTCACCCTTATGATACGAGGTATCACAAGTCTTACTTAAAGGGGCTGAGTCATGTCATCTGATCAAATTCATCCCGATTATATCATAATTGGCGGCGGATCGGCAGGTTGTGTGCTAGCAGCACGCTTAAGCGCTAACCCTCATTGTCATGTTGTTCTTCTTGAAGCAGGTGGCGAAGATCTTAACCCGCTGATTCATATTCCGGCTGGTTATATTAAAA
>JABJBD010000024.1 GCA_018668795.1 Candidatus Puniceispirillum sp.
ACAATTGATTTTGCCGGCAGTGACTGGGATCCGGTGGCATCACTCATTTTCTGCGGTCCGGTGAAAACAAATTATACCATCATCAATGGTAAGATTGTCGTCGCCGAGGGGCAACTCACCACGATGGATATGAATAAGATGCTTACCGAGCATAAACGCCTATCGCACCATTTAATGACTGCCTGACTTTATATCCCAAGCAGATATCAGATATCGATATGGACGACGGGATGTTCTGCCCAGACTTCATCCAGATTATGGCCATCACCAGACCGATCCATAACCAGAAAGTCCTGACTGTCTTCCAGTACCAGCAATGGATGATGCCAGGTACCGCGATCATAGCTGACCCCTTGACTGCCAGTGGCGCGAAAACAGATAAGGCTGTCAAAATCTGGCGCACTGTCATCAGCATTACCAGATGCCACCACAACCAGCCAGTCATGCTCGGAAAGCGGCATGAACGCCTGCGAGCCCAACGGATGCCGTTCAAGCATGGATATCGCAATCGGACTGGCACGACGCGTTCCCCGAAACAGCGAAATGATCGGGATGCCGCCTTCATGTGTCACATCAATTTTGGCCAGCGCATCAAACCGTGTTGTTGTCCCCTGATTGATGCTGATCTGTTTGGCACCATCTGTTTCAATCACAGTGCCATAGGGCGCAAAAGCAGCCTTGGTGAGTGGCTGGATAACGAGCTCTCGGCTGGCCATTATGTCACCACTTTGCCAAATAAACGCAATCGCGACACACCGCCATCGGGGAAAATATTCAAACGCACGACATTTATCGGACCCACATCATTGATATCAGCATGGTTGAATTTATGAATATTATCTGCCGATAATGATTTCTCGCCCATCAATTCTGGCCAATGTTCAGCCACATCCAGGTCAATATCACCCTCGATCAATGCCGCCTGAATGCTACATCTATCCGGATAATTACCTTTAAAATGCGCTGTATCGACTTCAATGTCCGAAATCAGGCCAGCCGCACCAAGACGCACAACAATCCAGTCATGACCAGGCTCGCGGCGGCGGCGGGTTTCCCATCCATCACCCATAGTCTGGCCGCGCCCTTCAGAGATCAGCGCATTGACGTCTCCATAATGCGCATCATTATAGCCCAGAATACAGCCACCCGAACGTAACGCCGATAATTCGGCTGGTGCATCACCATGACCTGACCAATCGCGCTGGACATCGCCAAAAAGACGAAGGCGGGCAATACCGCCATCCGGATAGATGTTAAGCCGCACGATATTAACAGGCCCCACGTCATGTGCCGTCAGCAGATGATGCGCATCCGGTCCGAGCTTGGTGTCACCAATCACCGTTTTCCACTCGGCCTTGTCGATATTACCATCTGCACAATAGGCAGCCTCCAGCATCGCACCAGGCGGATAATTACCGGTAAAATGGGCTGTGTTGATATCGACTAGCCGAATGGTTCCGGTTTCTCCCAGATGCAGAATACACCAGTCATGGCCGCTATGACGGCGTCGGCGTGACTCCCACCCATCCATCCATTTGCCATGGTCATCAAATTTATCCGGCACAAATACTGGCACCGTATCAGCCAGCATACGTGGCGCTTCAGCAAAAAAATCATCGCTTACCGAATGAATTTCTGTACCCATCCTAGGTGATGCCAAATTAACCAGACCCATAGCTTCGGCTGGCGGAAACTCATTGTTCATTTTTGCCTCTTTAGATTACGAAACTTAGTAAAATTGTCATTGTCCGGGATAGGGGTGCGTTTTCATCCAGTGCTTGGCTATATCAAGCCGTCTGGCCATCCACACTTTTTCATGCTTTTGCACATGATCGATAAATTTCACCAAACCAGCAAAACGCGCGGGACGGCCAATCAGACGACAATGCAAGCCAACCGACATCATCTTTGGACTTGATGCACCTTCGGCATATAGAGTGTCAAAGGCATCAATCAGATAACTGGCGAATTGATCGCCCGTATGAAAGCCCTGCGCGGTGGCAAAGCGCATATCATTTGTATCAAGTGTATAGGGCACGATCAGATGTGGTGCGGCAACCTGCCTGCTCCAGAATGGCAAATCATCCGAATAATCGTCGGCATCATAGATGAAAACACCTTCTTCAGCGACGAGATCGCGTGTATGTGCGCTGGTGCGGCCTGTGTACCAGCCCAATGGTCGCGCACCACAAATATCACTATGGATTGCAATCGCCTTTTCCATATGCGCACGTTCTTCTTCGATGCTCATGCCATGATAATTGATCCAGCGATAGCCATGCGACGCAATTTCATGCCCGTCTTTTAGCGCTTGCTCAATCACCTGTGGATGTCTTTGCATGGCCATCGCCACGGCAAAAACTGTGATCGGAATTTTACGTGCGCGAAACAATTCCAGAATACGCCACACCCCAGCCCGCGATCCGTATTCATATATCGATTCCATTGACATATGGCGCGCATCCTCAAACGGTTCGGCACCAATGATTTCGGATAGAAATTTTTCCGAAGCCGGGTCGCCATGCAATATGCAATTTTCGCCGCCTTCTTCATAATTCAGCACAAATTGCACAGCAACGCGCGCGTCATCTGGCCAATAAGCATGTGGTGGCTGGTCACTATAGCCAATCAGATCACGCGGATAATCAGTCATTAACTATCCTCAATTTCACCTGCACGAACAGCCGCCCGCCATTCGGCTAATAACGCGCGCTCTTCATCTTCAACCCAGATCACGTTACCCGGTGGCATCGCATGTGATTGCGCCGACTGCCAGAAGATTTCATCAACATAGGCCATCACCTGCTTTTCATTTTCCAGCATAATGCCCTTTGGTGCAAACGCCAGACCATCCCATTGCGGTGTTTGCGCATGACAGACACTACACCGTTCGATAACAAGTTCGACAGCATTGGCATGCAACTCTGCGCCACGCCCATAGCTTGCCTCGTCATAGCTTGCCCGCGGTGCGCCAGCATAGGACAGGAAAATGGCCAGTCCGGTCAGGATGGCGGCAACAACCCATGTCCAATATGGTGCTGGCAATCCCTTATGCTTGGTGTTGAAGAAATGCCGGATGACGCACCCAATAATCAGAACAAGCGCCAGAATGATCCAGCTATATTCAGTCGCGAATACCATGGGATAATGACCACCAATCATGACAAAGATCACTGGCAAGGTCAGGTAATTATTATGTAATGAGCGCTGTTTGCCACGGATACCATACACCGGATCAGGTGTATCCCCTGCTTTCAATGCTGTCACCACCTTGGTTTGTCCGGGGATAATCACCATCAACACATTGGCAACCATCATCGTGCCAATCGTAACCCCCATCTGCATGAAAGCACCGCGCGCCGAGAAAATCTGCGTGTAGCCATAGGCAAGCGCGACCAGAAAAGCAAAACCTGCCAGCGCAAGCATCGTGTCATTGCGCCCAAGCGGACTACGACACAGACCATCATAAATAGCCCAGCCAAGTACGATACCCGCAAGGCTGATGGCAACAGCCTGCCATTCGGTAATATCAAGAATTTCAAAATCAATCATATACAGGCTTGCCGCGCCGTAATAAACCAGCGCCATCAGGGCAATACCGGAAATCCATGTCCCATAGGCTTCCCATTTGAACCATGTAAGCTCATCCGGCATCCGCTTTGGCGCTACCAGATATTTGACCATGTTATAGAAGCCACCGCCATGCACCTGCCACGCCTGACCGTGTGCTTCATCGGGCAGCTGTTTGCCTGGCTTCAGGCTGAGATCAAGCGCGATAAAATAAAAGGACGACCCAATCCAGGCAATGCCGGCAATCACATGAACCCAGCGGATCAGCATTTCTGACCATATCCATAGATAATCAATCACCAGTCAATCTCCATTTCTACCAGCATACAAGCATGCCCGCCCAATCTGCGATTATAGATTATATTTAGACTATGCACGATCATGAAATCTCACCTTCATTATCAAGCTCCTGTTGCCATATAGCAAGCTGCGCGGCAATCGAAATAGCAACGCGAGCAGGTTGTTTTCCGGTAACCAGCTCTATGCCGATAGGGCAGGTCAATCGTGCCAGAACATCATCCGTGATTCCCGCCTTGCCAAGACGACTCCGGAAGCGGGCATTTTTGGTCTTTGAGCCAATCAAGCCAAGGCGGGCAAACCCTTCTCCTGCCAGCACAGTGTGACAGATAGCCTGATCCAGCGCGTGCGAATGCGTGATGACCAGATGAAAGGCATCAATTGGCGCGTGCGCCGCAATCAAAGTTGGATCGATTGCTATCACGTCGGAAACCCCTTTGGGCACGACTGCCGGGAACCTGTCAGGCGCAATATCAACCCAATAGACATCAAAGCCCAGCCCATCAATGACAGGTACCAGTGCCCGCCCAACATGTCCGGCACCATAAATGAACAATGGCCGTTGATAGGGACGTTGCGGCAATATAAAACCAGTTTTATCAGCCGTTATTATTGCGCCCTTATCACCAAGTTCACTATCTGCTAGCGCAAGCGGTTGCCCCGACGCCAGCGGATGTAAAAGCGGCTGATCACTAGCTGCCAGCATGCGCAAAATGGGTGTGTCGGCGATGGTAAGAGCCTCTATCAACACGCGTACATGCCCGCCACAGCATTGCCCCATATCGGGGCCAAGGGCGATATCCATGACACGCCGATGCCACGCAACCTGACTTACATGGATCATGTCGATATCACTGCGCGCCTGCTGCATCACTTCAAATTCCAGCGCACCGCCACCAATCGTATCCCAGATATTGTCGGCTGTGATCAACATATTGGCACCGACGGCACGTGGCGCCGACCCGCGCACCTGAATGACGCTGGCATGGATCACCACGCTCACATCTTTGAGCATTTCAAGGGCCATACCCAGCCAGCCTGTATGCTCCTGACCGGGACTTTGCCCCTTGTCATAAGGCTCAGACACAAGGCCCCCCAAGCGCTATCGACCGCATCAGCAAACGTTCGCTGGTTGCTGGCGCATCTAGCGCGGGATATTCGCCGCTTTCACCTGCCGATTGCAACGCATGCGATAGTGCCATCAAAACACTAATGCCCAGCATTAGTGGCGGCTCGCCAACAGCTTTCGATTTGTGAATTGTATCCTCGCTATTCTCGCCTTCGGCAAACAGGTCTACACGAAAATCAACCGGTCTGTCTGAACAGGCGGGTATCTTATAGGTTGATGGTGCATGCGTCATCAACCGCCCCTGATCGTTCCATACCAACTCCTCGGTTGTCAGCCAGCCAGCCCCCTGCACAAAGCCGCCTTCAATCTGGCCAATATCAAGCGCCGGATTTAATGATTTACCCACATCATGCAGAATGTCAGTACGCAAAATCCGGTTCTCGCCAGTCAGTAGATCAACAACAACCTCGCTACAGGCGGCACCATAGGCAAAATAATAAAATGGCCGCCCGGTTAGCGTTTGTTTATTCCAATGTATTTTTGGCGTTGCATAAAAGCCTGTTGCTGAGAGTGAAATGCGACCCATATAGCAACGATGCGCCGCCTCGGCAAAGCTGCAATACTGGTCACCGACCATCACCTTGCCATCAATAAAATGAACGTCTTTCGGATCGATTTGCGATTGTTCGGCCAGAAAATCCTGCATTCGCTCCTTGATCGCGTTGGCGGCGCGCATTGCTGCCATACCATTAAGGTCACTGCCAGATGACGCCGCAGTCGCCGATGTATTTGGCACTTTACCAGTTGTTGTTGCGGTGATTTTTACCGTTTCTAGCGGAACCGAAAACGCATGCGCAACAATCTGGGCAACCTTGGTATACAGTCCTTGTCCCATTTCGGTGCCCCCATGATTGAGATGCACGGAACCATCATTATAGACATGCACTAAAGCGCCCGCTTGATTCAGAAAACTGCTATTGAAAGAAATACCAAATTTAACTGGCGTCAAAGCGATACCACGTTTTACATATCGATTAGCTTTGTTAAAAATCTCAACTGCTTTTCGACGCTTTACATAGTCGCTAGTCTTTACAAGCGTATCAACAATATCCTGAATGACACAATCTTCAACCGGCTGCCCATAGGGGGTCATACCATAATCTGATGCCTGTTTATGCGGATAGAAGTTCCGTTGCCGGACAACCAGCGGATCAAGCCCCAAATGATGGGCAATAGCATCAATAACACGTTCGATGCCAACCATGCCCTGAGGTCCTCCAAAACCACGAAAGGCTGTATTCGATTGGGTATTGGTACGGCACCGATGCGATATAATCCGCATATTTTTGATATGATAGGCATTATCAGCGTGACACATGGCACGCGCGGCAATTGACTCTGACAAATCCCACGACATACCACAGCGCAATGCCTGCTCGAACACAACCCCGCGAATTTTGCCGTCATTATCAAACCCGACACTATAATCAATCCGGACATCATGCCGTTTGCCAGTTAGCATAAAATCGTCATCACGATCATAAACCGTTTTGGCTGACCGCCCTGTCAATTTTGCGGCAAGTGCTGCCGTGATAGCCGGTAAATTACCCTGACTTTCCTTGCCACCAAAAGCACCGCCCATCCGCCGCGTTTCAACAGTGACGGCATGGTTGGCCAGCCCCAATGATGTGGCAACCTTATGCTGGATTTCGCTTGGATGCTGCGTGGAACAATGTAGCGTCATATCACCATCTTCACCCGGTATTGCCAGCGCGGCTTGGCCTTCAAGATAGAAATGCTCCTGCCCACCAATGACGATACGTCCATCAAGATGATGGGGCGCGGCAGCAATCGCCCCATCGGCATCACCAGTTGAAATAGTGGCTGCTGACCCTAAAAAGGCGCCAGCCTGCATCGCTTCATCTATAGTCAGAATGGCAGGCAAGACTTCATATTTGATTTTGGCAAGATCAATCGCGGCGCGCGCCGAGGCCATATCAACCGCCGCAACGGCAAACACCGACTGGCCGACATAGGACACAACATCATCTGCAAAAATAGGATCATCACCAGCAACCGGACTACAGTCATTTACGCCAGGCACATTCTGCGCTGACATGACGGTGACAACCCCCGCGGCGCTGGCAACAGCGGATAAATCCATACTTATGATGCGGGCATGCGCATGTGGGCTTTGTGCAATCAGAACTTCCAATGTGCCCTGCGGCACTGGCAAATCGTCCGTGTAATGGGCACATCCGGAAACATGCTTATGCGCACTGTCATGCCGCACAGCTTTATGAATTGTTGTTTTGGTTCTTTTATCATCAAAGCGTGTCATCTAGTCAGCTAACAGCGCGGAAACGCCGCTCCCTGCAAGTTCGACATGCGACTGTCCGGTGATTTCAAGCCCGTATTTTAGCACTAGATTGCGTGCCGCCTGCATCCGGTAATCAGCACTACCCCGCATATCACTAAGCGGCGCAAAGTCATCGCCCAGTGTGGCGGCGGCGGCAACAAAGCTGGACTCGTTGAACGAACCACCTATCAAAACCGCTTCTGCCGCTTTGGCACGCAACGGTGTTCCAGCCATGCCGCCAAACGCAATCACAGCATCTGTGATCGTACCATTCTTTACCGTAACATTTGCCGCCATCATCACGGCTGAAATATCCTGATCAAACCGCTTAGACAGCTTGTAGCATCGTAAATATGGCGCTTTTATCTTTGGCACTATAATGGCCGAAACAAACTCATCCGATTTACGGTTCTGCGTACCATAGCTGATGAAAAAATCTTCAAGCTTTATAACACGGGTCTTGATACCCCGCTGTAGCTCTATCGTACTCCCAAGTGCCATTAAAAGTGGCGGCATATCTCCAATAGGTGACCCATTCGCAATATTACCACAAACCGTACCCGAACTTCGCACCTGTAAAGATCCAAAACGACGTAATAACGTTTTGGCAGCTGGCCATCTTTTGCCAAGCGTGTCCATGGCTGTCTGATGCGTAACAGCCGGTCGTATGACCAGGTCGGTTTTATTATCTTCAATAACATCAAATCCATCAACACGGCCTGTCCAAAGCATCCGTGATAGCTGGCGATGCTGTTTGGTTACCCATAGGCCTATATCGGTGGCACCCGAAACAATCGTCGCGCTAGAATTCTCTGCATAGATATTGGAAAAGTCAGTTTGTTTCAGCGGCGCGGCGAATGCTTTTTTCCCGTCTGAAATTTCGACCATTTCAGTATGCTGGATAGTCTTTAAGAGTGTTTTTTCTGCCTTTTGGCGTTGGGTTTCCCATATTGGCTTATGCATGCCTGCTAAAGACAAACCTGCATCGACAATGGGACGATAGCCAGTACAACGACATAGATTTCCTGCCAGCGTGTCATCAATCTGATTCGCCGCAAGCCCGGTACGGTTACACCAGGCTGCATACAACGATATAACAAATCCAGGCGTGCAAAACCCACATTGTGACCCGTGAAAATCGACTATTGCCTGCTGGCACGGATGCAATTCACCATCTGGCCCACTGATGCCCTCTACGGTTGTTACGGCACTCCCTTCAAGCATGCCCATGAACAGAATACACGCATTCACCGGCCGCCATGTAATCCGGCCTTTGCTATCGGGCCTTGCCACAACAACAGTACAGGCACCACAGTCGCCTTCGGCACATCCTTCCTTTGATCCTGTCAGCCTTCTTTCGCGACGTAGCCATGTCAATAACGTCATGTCGCCAGCAATGCCCGTTACCGTCTGTATGTCACCATTCAAAATAAAGGTTAGATAGTTACGCACGCAATCTCCATTAGCTACCGCGATAAGTGGAATAACCGTAAGCCGATAATAATAATGGGACGTGATAATGCTGATCATCACGATCTATACCAAAGGCAATGACAATATCATCTAGGAACGGAAATTCTGGCAAATCATCACCCATTTCACGCAAATATGATGCCGCATGAAAAACCAGTTTATAACGGCCACGCTCCAGTGCAGCATCTTCAAGAAGTGGCGCATCACATCGACCATCCGCATTTGTAACGACCGTCTTCAGAACCGTCTGCGTTCCACCGGTAATACGAATGAGGTCAATTTCAAGATTTGCAGCAGGTTTGCCACGTGCAGTATCTAGGACATGGGTGGTCAATCGACCCATTGTAATCTCCTGACAAATAGTGATGATTTGTACGAATTAGAATGACAATTTTTCATTGATTTAGCAAATTAATCTATACAATGGATGGTGATCATAAAATGTGGCGTCATGAAAGTATTTTGAACCGATGAACAAACTTGCCTTGCACAAATTATCTGACGGTCAATTACTTGCCTCTCTTGGCGGTATTTACGAACATTCAGCATGGGTTGCCGAAACCCTGTTGGCTAACGGCATCACCGAAGCAGATAATGACCCCAATCATCTGGCACAACGCATGAAGACGATTGTTGATGCAGCCAGTGACGATGCCAAATTAACATTGCTTCGCGCACATCCCGAACTGGCTGGCAAACTCGCAATAGCAGGCAACCTCACCGCTGAATCAACAGCTGAACAAGCAGGTGCTGGCCTTGATAAATGTTCGGTAGAGGAATTTGAACAATTCACCAGCCTAAACACCGATTATACAGCCAAATTTGGGCATCCCTTCATCATCGCCGTTCGCGGCCTGTCGCGTGGTGAAATTCTAGCGGCCTTTCATCAGCGTATCGGAAATGACCCAGCAACCGAATTTACGACCGCCCTTAACGAAGTTCATAAAATTGCTCAGCTTCGACTTTTTGCGTTGGCAACCTGACTGGACAGATTGAAATGAAAATTACAGAGCAGGACATAATACATAAATTCAGAGCTATTTGTGGGGAAACGCATGTCGAAACTGGCAATGATATTGATCCAAAATATCAGCGCGACTGGCTAGACATATACCCATCCACCCCATTTGTGGTTGTACGCCCTGATAGTACTGAAAAAGTTGCAGCCTTGATGAAAATATGCGCCGCAACCAAAACCGTGGTGATTCCGCTTGGCGGCAATTCAGGCTTAACGGGCGCGACTCAGGCACATCCAGATCAAAAAGCCGTGATTATGTCGCTGGAACGAATGAATGTAATCCGCGAAGTGAATGGTGATGGCCGTTATATGATTGCCGAGTCCGGTTGCATTGTTGAAAACTTACATAAGGCTGCCGATCAGGTTGGCTGGATGTTTCCATTGGTTTTTGGCGCAAAAGGCACCGCACATATTGGGGGTGCATTGGGGACAAATGCAGGGGGACTAAATGTCGTGCGCTATGGCAATGCCCGTGCACTATGTCTTGGCTTGGAGGTTGTCACGGCCTCCGGCGACATCATGAATTTACTGCCCGCCTTGAAAAAGGACAATACAGGCTATGATCTGGTCAATCTGATGATTGGGTCTGAAGGCACCCTAGGCATTATCACCGCGGCAACATTAACCTTGGTGCCAAAGCCAACCGCCTATGCAACAGCCATGGTAGTTGTGCCAGATATAGATGCCGCGCTAAAGCTTATGAATCTTATACAACAACAAACAGGGGGACGGTTAGAAGCATATGAATTGATGGACAAGGTGATTTATGATTTATGCGTCAAAAACCTTGATCATGTGACCGCACCTTTTAACTATAGTCCGGAATTGAGTATCCTGATGGAAATTGCCGCTGGCAGTCCAGAAGATGTAGAGGTTCAGCCGGATGGAAAGATGAATCTTGCTATCCAGCTCGAAACCATTCTGGCAACAGCCTTTGAACAAGGGCTTGCCGATGATGCCATTATCGCCAGTTCCGAAACCCAGCGCCAAAATCTATGGGCAATGCGCGAAGGTGCGCTCAATGCCATGCAAACACATGGCAACTGGGTGATGAGCGATGTCAGCTTTCAGGTTGCTGATTTGCCTGGTGCCATTGCCGACCTAAAAGCTGCGTTCGCGGCGGTCGCGCCAGGCCCATTCTGTGTTGCCTTTGGCCATATGGGTGATGGCAATCTTCATGCTTTTGCCCGCCCCTATGATGAAGATCCCAAAAACCATCCAGAAGAAGTTGCGGCGATCAAAGCGGCTTTGCGCGATACAGTTGTGAAATGGCGTGGGTCAATCAGCGCCGAACATGGTATCGGTCAGGACAAGCAAGCCGAAATGAAAAAACTTAAAGACCCAATTGCCTATGCAATGATGCAATCAATCAAGACAGCGCTTGATCCTGATAACATTCTCAACCCGGGGAAAGTTCTGCTATAGGCATGATACATAGTCATACCAACAGCAGAACAATTACAGTTTGTTATCGCTATTTGGTGTCACTGCCAGAATGGAAGTTAAAGACAGCGCCTTCTTTGATACCGCTTGGCCAGCGCGCGGTGACAGTTTTCAGCTTGGTGTAAAAACGAACACCTTCCATACCGTGAACAGCATGGTCACCAAACATAGATGCTTTCCAGCCACCAAAGCTATGATAGGCAACAGGGACCGGAATTGGCACATTCACGCCCACCATCCCAATATTAACATTGGCCGCAAAATCACGCGCAGCATCACCATCTCGGGTGAAAATAGCCGTGCCATTGCCATATTCATGATCAATCACCAGCTGGCGCGCATCCTCATAGGTTTTGGGGCGAAGAACTGACAGCACTGGTCCAAAAATCTCGTCACGATAGACCGACATATCCGGCGTTACCCTGTCAATCAAAGTGCCGCCAACAAAATATCCGTTTTCATAGCCTTGCAAGGATAAACCCCGACCATCAACAACGATTTCGGCACCTGCAGCTTCGCCTTGGCCAATATAATCTTCAACGCGTTTTTGCGACTCGGGGGTGATAACGGGGCCCATTTCAACACCAGGTTCATCATACTGACCAATTTTCAACGCACGTACTTTTGGTGCCAGCTGTGCAACAAACCTATCAGCAGTATCATCACCAACCGCCAGCACTGCTGAAATAGCCATGCAACGTTCACCCGCAGATCCATAGGCCGCCCCCATTGCAGCGTCCACAGCCTGATCCATATCGGCATCCGGCATAATCACCATGTGATTTTTTGCACCACAAAGAGCCTGCACCCGTTTGCCATTGTTGCATCCACGGCCATAAATATATTTGCCAATCGCTGTCGAACCAACAAAACTGATTGCCCCCACATCCGGATGATCAAGCAAAGCATCAACCGCTTCCTTGTCACCATTAACGACATTCAGGCAACCATCGGGGAGCCCTGCTTCGGTCAATAGACGTGCAAGCAAAAGTGGTGCCGCAGGATCGCGTTCGGATGGCTTTAGAATGAACGTATTACCACAAGCCAAAGCCATAGGGAACATCCACATTGGCACCATTGCCGGAAAATTAAACGGGGTAATACCCGCAACAACGCCAACCGGTTGACGCTGTGAATAGCTATCCACATTACCAGCTACCTGAGCTGAATAATCACCTTTCAGCAAATGGGGAATGCCACAGGCAAACTCAACAACTTCTATACCACGGGCGACTTCACCCTTGGCATCATCAAGCGTTTTACCGTGTTGCATTGAAATCGCCGTGGCAATTTCAGTGTGATGGCTTTTCAGCAAATCGCGAAAATTAAACATGACTTGTGCGCGCTTGGCAGGGGGCGTCGCTACCCATCCCGATAGTGCCGCTTTGGCCGAGGCAACAGCCTGATTCACTTCGTCTATACTAGCCAAAGGTACAGATCCAATAACCGCACCTGTTGCTGGGTTGTAAACATCTTGTTGTCTGCCGCTGGTTCCAGCAACTGCTGATCCGCTAATATAATGTGTATCTGTCATGATAAATCCGAACATGGCACTTATCGCGGTGCCGTTATAATGTTAATGATACCTATATCTTGCACAACCTAAATGCTGGTGCAATTCCGAACTGTAAATTTATTGATCTTATCGCTATGATCTTCGGTCAGTTTCTATATAACCGAATCATGGAATTATGGGTTTTATTAGCTATTTTGGCGGCAGCTACTCAAGCTTTGCGTACAGCTGTTCAAAAGAAAATGACGCCACAGCTTGGTAGTTATGGCGCAAGCTATATTCGTTTTTCCTATTCCTTTCCCTTTGCTTGGTTGATTGTGCTTGCTTATATGGCGCTGGTCAATGTTGGCATGCCCAGCCTGTCTCCAATGTTCTGGTTCTGGATCACCGTCGCCGCAGTAACGCAGATCGCCTTTACGATTCTGCTTATCATGCTGTTCTCGCATCGCTCTTTTGCTGCCGCTGTTGCCTTTTCCAAGACCGAAGTTTTGCAAGCGGCGTTGTTTGAAGCCATTATTCTTGGCGTTATTGCCAACCTGCAAACTGCTTTTGCCATCGCGCTTGGCGTTGTTGCTACGATCATGCTGTCACTTGCAAAAGCAAGCCTAGCAAGCCGTTCGGTTATGAGCACAATTTTCTCGAAACAGACTGGGTTTGGTCTTGGTGCTGGTGCTTTTCTTGGCTTCTGCACCGTTGCCTATGGCGCGGCCATCAAACATATACCGACTGATGACGTGATGCTGAATGCCGGATTAGCCGCCGCCATTGCCGTCACGATCCAAACTGTGGGCTTTGGCGCTTGGCTATATGCTATAAAACGCCATGAACTGATTGCTAGTCTTGTGCATTGGCGGGATGGCGCAATGGCGGGTTTTTGGGGCACGCTTTGTAGCCTGTTCTGGTTTGCCGCCTTTGCCATGCATGCTGTTGCCCCAGTCCGCGCTGTTGGGCAAATCGAACTTCTTATGAGCATTGGTTTTTCTTTCTTCTATTTCAAAGAAAAGATTAACCTGACTGAGCTTATCGCTATGGCGTTGCTGGCCATATCGATCATTTTGGTTTTGCTGGCCTAGCAACCCAAAGTCAATCTTGTAATTTTGCCACAGCCTGCTTTGCCATCTGCACAACAAGATGTGCCCTGAATTCGGCATTGGCATGCATGTCGGATAGCAACAAATCCGGATCTATTGACATAGCATCAAGCGCATCAGGGGCAAAATTTTCTGCCAACACAGCCTCAATCTCATCGGCCCTAAATACACCGTCCTGTCCAGCACCTGTTACAGCTACCTGCACATTCCCATCATGCCGCCTAGCAACACAAACACCCGCCAGCGCATAGCGCGATGCTGGATTGGGACATTTCACATAAGCACATTTCTGATCAATCGGAATATGTATTGCAGTGATAATTTCGTTGGTATCAAGTGCTGTTTCAAACATACCAACAAAGAAGTCTTTGGCCGCGAATATTTGCTGGTCGGTATGAATGCGCGCATTGGTAGCTAATAACGCCGCTGGATAACATGCTGCTGGATCATTATTGGCGACTGATCCCCCTACGGTACCGCGATTGCGCACATGCGGATCACCGATCTGTCCGGCCAGTGCTGCCACCCCGGGCAAATGCGTATGCACCAGTTCACTATCCGCCACAGCGGCATGCGTTGCCATCGCGCCAATTTGCAAATTGTTATCGCATAGCATAATGGTTTTGAAATCATCAACACCATCAAGATCAACAAGCATATCTGGCGCGGCTAAACGTTGTTTCAGCGTGGGAACAAGGGTCATGCCGCCTGCCAGTAATTTACCATCGTCTGCAGCCGCCAGTAGTTCACGCGCAGCATCACAACTTTTGGCTTTCTTGTAGGTCAGATCATACATAATCTGCCTCATCCGCTATTTCATCAGCACCCATCACGCGTGCTGCCTGCTGTATTGATTTGATGATATTGTTATAGCCGGTACAGCGGCAAATATTCCCTTCAAGAGCAGTGCTAATTTCATCTATATCTGTGGTCAGATTTTGCGCCAAAAAATCAACAGCGGTCATAATCATACCTGGTGTGCAATAGCCACATTGCAAACCATGATTGTCAATAAAAGCCTGTTGCACGGGATGCAATTTGTCACCGGCAGCCAGACCCTCAATCGTCGTGATTTGGGCACCATCTGCCTGCACCGCCAGCATGGTACATGCCTTTACCGCCATGTCATTAAAATGGATCACGCAGGCGCCGCACTGGCTTGTATCGCACCCAACATGCGTACCTGTCAGTTTCAGACTTTCGCGCAAAAAGACACCAAGTAACATCGTATCTTCAACATCCGCTGTTACCGGCGTCTCGTTCACAACAAGATTAACGACAGTCATTATTATGGCCTTTCATATCAGATACCATCGACCGAGCTTCATTTTGCCTGTTCATCCAACCCTCTGATCTATGGAAATATCCTTGCGCCAATTCGAGTCAAGGTCAATATTGCCAATCGGCATATATGGTATTTGTTACATAGATGACGTGGCATTTATATAATAGCTGCTGTTCGCCGTGTATCAGAGGGCGTTTCGCCAAAACTGGCCCGATAGCATGACGCGAATCCAGCCTGACTTGCAAATCCACTGGCTGTAGCTATTTCCACGATTGGTAAATGACTCTCGACAAGCTGGCGCCTTGCCGCATTCAAGCGAAGCGCAAGATAATAGCGTTTTGGCGATGCCCCCAGAACCGACGTAAACAACATATGCAGACGCCGCGTTGACATACCAGCCTGCGATGCCAGACACGAAATCGAAAGCGGTGTTTCAAGATTATTTTCCATATGCCGAAGTACAGTTGCAAGCCGCCGATCACCAGCGCGCATAAAACCTGGCATAGGAGATGCTGATACGTTATCAACATCACCTGCTGGCGTATAAATAAACTGCCGCGATACCGACATGGCAAACGCAAAACCCTGACGTGCTCGAATCAACTCAAGCATCATATCCAGAGTGGGTAACGATCCAGCTACTGTTATCCGATTTCCATCAATCACATGACGCTGACTCACAACTTCGAGAAGCGGATATCGGGCGGCTAGCGCATCAGCGTCTTCCCAATGCGCCGCGACCTTACGGTCATTCAACAATCCAGCCTCAGCCATCAGCCAGACACCGTTTTCGATACCAATAATGGCATCACGAAAGCGTCGTGCCTGTGATAGAGATTTCAACAGATTATCCGACAATGCTGTCAGCGGCATATAGCTAGCCACAACAAAAAGTGGAGCGACACGCGCTACCGGATCGAAAGCACTATCTGCTGGTATCGGTATCTTGCTGGTCGTCATGATCGGCGTGCCGTCATCTGTTGAAATATGCCAGCTATATAGTTCACGACCCGCCATCCGATTGGCCACACGCAACGGCTCAATTACCGAGGTAAGCTGAACAAGGTTACATTGCCGCAACAACAGCACTTCGATTTCTAACGACGCAGAGCTAAGCGAAAACATAATTTTTGTTCCGATTTATATAAATTTGTTTCTGATTTACATAAACCCAAACGACTAAAGTCTGGCAAGATTTACTTGGCAAGCCAAATGCAATCCAACATTTGGGGCACATAATGATAATGCCAGCCACCATGAAATAAACGGGGAAACATGTCATGCCATTACAAATGAATAGAGACGCCTTTATAACCTGTGCAGTAACCGGATCCGGAGACACAACCGGCAAATCAGATAAGGTGCCAATCACGCCTGCCGAAATTGCCACCGCTGCAATTGATGCGGCCAAGGCTGGTGCCGCCATTGTCCATTGCCATGTACGCAATCCCGAAACAGGCGCGCCATCACGCGACACTAAGCTGTTTCGTGAAGTGACTGATCGTATCCGTGACGCTGACATCGACGTCGTCCTGAACCTAACCGCGGGTATGGGCGGTGATCTGGTGCTTGGTGGCGTCGAGACGCCCTTGCCGCCATCTAATGACGGTACCGATATGGCAGGGGCTACCGAGCGTATGCGCCACATCGCTGAATGCCGGCCTGAAATCTGCACACTTGATTGTGGCACAATGAATTTTGGGCATGGTGATTACATTATGACCAATAGCCCTGTGATGCTTCGTGAAATGGCAAGCCAGATGAAAGCGCTTGGCGTTAAACCTGAAATTGAGGCTTTTGATACCGGCCATTTATGGTTTGCCAAACAGCTTGTCGAAGATGGTTTGATTGATGCACCAGCACTCGTTCAGCTATGTATGGGGATCCCTTGGGGGGCGCCTGACGATATGAACACGCTGATGGCAATGGTGAATAACATTCCACAGGACTGGATATTTTCTGCCTTTTCAATTGGCCGCAATGCAATGGCTTATCCCGCAGCAGCTTTGTTAACAGGCGGTAATATCCGCGTTGGGTTGGAAGATAGTATTTATCTATCGCGCGGCGTCTTTGCGACCAATACCCAGCTTGTTGAGAATGCCGTGAATGTTGCCACCAACATGGGTGCGTCAATCATCGGTCCTGATGCGGTGCGCGAACGTCTCAACCTAACCAAACAGGCGCCTCAATCATAAGCCATTACCTGCTAGGGAAAGATTGTTATGTCCAAAGATAAACTGCAAAAAGCCGCTGTCATTGGCGGGGGTGTCATTGGTGGGGGATGGGTTGCACGGCTAGTCCAGAATGGCGTTGATACTGTCATTTTTGACCATGATCCCGAAGCGCCCCGAAAAATAGATACGATTATGTTGAATGCCGACCATGCTGTGCCGCGTCTGACTATGGCGCCCCTTGGCACAAGGGGAAGCCTACGTTTTGCCAGCACGCTTGCCGAAGCTGTCATCAATGCCGAATTCATTGTTGAGGCGGTACCCGAAAGACTGGACACAAAACAGGCCGTCTATGCCGATATCGAAGCCCATACTAGTGATGATGTGATTATTGCTTCGTCAACATCAGGCATCATGCCCACAGATTTGCAAGCCAAAATGCGCGTTCCAGGGCGGCTGATTGTCGGACATCCATTTAATCCGGTTTATCTGTTGCCGCTTGTCGAAATTGTAGCTGGCGACCAGACCGCTACCACCAGCATTAATCGCGCCAGTGATATTTATACATCAATTGGCATGCATCCTTTACATGTGCGTAAAGAAATTCCAGCCTTTATCGCTGATCGCTTTTTAGAAGCTGTCTGGCGCGAAGCTCTGTGGTTGATTAATGACGGGGTCGCAACAACCGACGAGATTGATGATGCCATTCGCTATGGTTTTGGATTGCGCTGGGCGCAGATGGGGCTGTTTGAAACCTATCGTGTGGCAGGCGGCGAAGCAGGTATGAAGCACTTTATGGCACAATTTGGCCCCTGCCTTAAATGGCCATGGACAAAGCTGATGGATGTTCCGGAATTGACCGACGAACTTGTCGAAACAATTTCGAAACAATCAGACGCGCAATCTGGTTCCCATTCGATTCGCGAACTGGAACGGATTCGTGACAACAATCTGGTTTCAATATTACAAGCACTAAAAGCCAATAACTGGGGGGCAGGGCAAACAATTGCCTCTTGGGAAGCTAGGCTTTTTGCCGCAGATGATGCCAAAACACCAACTGACATTGATGTCAGTCAACCAATCCGTACACTTGAGCGACAAATACCTGATAGCTGGACTGATTATAATGGCCATATGAATGAAGCCCGCTATCTGGACTGTTTTTCACAAGCTTCAGATACGCTACTACGTATGATCGGCGTAACTCCGGAGTATGTTGAAGCTGGCGGCAGTTATTTTACCGTCGAAACCCATATCAGACATCTTGATGAAGTCACCGCACAAGAGCACATTCATGCAACAACACAGGTAATACATGGCGAAGGCAAGAAACTACATCTGTTTCACAGCCTGATGCATGAAGATGGCCGACTATTAGCAACTGGCGAACATCTGTTTTTGCATGTCGATATGAACAGCCGTGCATCTAGCCTGCCTGAACCATCAGTAACTGATGCGCTTACCAAAATTGCGCTAGCCCATGCCAAGCTTCCGCTGCCGAACGGCAGTGGCCGCGCAATCAAGAGCACCTAGCCAGAAACCTATTCATCTACGCACAAATTAGAAAGGTCTGATAAATGCAGTTTGGTTTGACCGAAGAACAGAATCTGATCGTCAGTACTGTTCGGCAATTTGTCGAGCAGGAAATCTATCCACGTGAAAATGAAGTCGAAAAACTAGGCTATGTCCCCTTGGAAATAGGTCAGGAAATCATGGCCAAGGTCAAGGATATGGGCTTTTATGCCAGCAATTTTCCAGAGTCGGTTGGCGGTGGCGGCCTTGGGCATCTGGATTTTGCCCTTTTGGAACGTGAGCTTGGTCGTGGATCAATGGCATTGACCCATTTCTTTGGCCGTCCTCAAAATATTCTGATGGCATGTAAAGGTGAACAGATTGAGCGTTATTTATTGCCAGCTGTGCGTGGTGAACGGATGGATGCACTCGCCATGACCGAACCTGATGCTGGTTCCGATGTTCGCGGGATGAATTGTACTGCCAAGCGCGATAGCGGCAAGGATAGTGACTGGGTTATCAATGGAACCAAACATTTTATTTCTGGCGGTGATCATGCTGACTTTTTTATCGTCTTTGTGGCTACCGGCGTTGATGACACACCGCATGGTCCAAAAAAACGTATCACCTGTTTTTTGGTTGACCGCGGACATCCGGGGTTTGAGGTTTCACCCGGTTACGACTCGGTATCGCACCGCGGCTATCACAATGTCATTCTGAAGTTTGACGAATGCCGGCTGAGCAATGCCCATGTGCTTGGCACTGTTGATGGTGGTTTTGAAGTTATGAATACCTGGCTTTATGCAACGCGAATTACCGTGGCAACTATGGCGGTTGGCCGCGCACGCCGCGCTTTTGATTATGCGTTGAACTACTCCACCGAGCGCAAACAATTTGGCAAACAAATTGGCAAATTTCAGGGCGTGAGCTTCAAGCTTGCTGATATGATTACCGAAATAGATGCAGCTGACTGGTTAACCTTGTCAGCAGCGTGGCGGCTTGATCAGGGTTTGCCAGCCAATCGTGAAATTGCCTCGGCAAAATTATATGCATCCGAAATGCTGGCGCGCGTGACTGATGAGGCGATTCAGATTTATGGCGGTATGGGCTTGATGGACGATTTGCCATTGGCACGGTTCTGGCGCGATGCCCGCGTTGAGCGCATATGGGATGGTACATCCGAGATTCAACGCCACATCATCAGCCGTGATCTGTTACGTCCTTTAGGCGGCTAAGGCCATGACCGATCTATCCCGCCTATTCAGACCAAAAACAATTGCTATATTCGGTGGTCGCTGGGCAGAAAATGTGATCGCCCAATGTCTGAAAATGGGCTTTGATGGTGATATATGGCCCGTGCATCCAACGCGCGAAACAATGGGCGGATTGCCCTGTTTCAAAGATGTCGATGCCCTGCCCGATGCGCCGGATGCTGCCTTTTTGGGCATTAACCGACATGCCATTATTGTAGTGGCCGCCGCTTTGGCCGCACGTAACTGTGGTGGGGCTATCTGCTTTGCATCGGGCTTTGCCGAAACTGGTGATGCAAATCTACAAGCTGAGCTCATAGCGGCGGCTGGCACGATGCCTATATTGGGGCCAAACTGCTATGGCTTTATCAATTATCTTGATGGGGTGCCATTATGGCCAGATCAGCATGGCGGTGCGGCCTGTGAAACTGGTGTTGCCCTTATCAGCCAGTCATCAAATATTGCGATCAACCTAACGATGCAGGCGCGTGGACTGCCACTTGCCTATGTTGCATGCGTTGGCAATCAGGCACAAACTAGCCTCATTGATATGGCTAACGCTTTGTTTGCTGATGATCGGGTCACTGCCGCAGGGCTCTATATTGAAGATATCGATGATGCCCCAGCCTTTGCCCGAATGGCCGCAGCCGCACGTCAGAACGG
>JABJBD010000212.1 GCA_018668795.1 Candidatus Puniceispirillum sp.
CAGTCAGCAGATGCATGCTATCCGTAAATCCTTGCCGCATCGCCGCGAAGCTGCCCGTGTTGTATCCAAACATGCGAGCCGTAAAGAAGGTGTGTCCCTGTCACGCAGAATAGGTTCGGGCAATGACGACATGCACATCAAGCGCCGCAAAAAATCGGCAACACCGGATAAACAGCTTGATCTAGGTCTGTAGCTGAAAATGTTTCACGTGAAACATTTCGTGAACAAACGCCGGTGCCGCCTTTATTTCAGATGGCGCATATTGGCCTGTCCATCTAGCCACGCCCAACAAATGGCATTTTCGACGCCATGATGGTCATGAACTGGACGTTGGTCTCAAGCGGTAATGTCGCCATATGTAATACGGCGTCAGCAACATGCGACACATCCATGGTGGCTTCGGCTTTGATTGAACCATCAGCCTGAGGAACGCCTCTGGTCATCGGTATCGCCATTTCGGTTAGCGCATTGCCGATATCAATTTGCGAACAGGCAATATCAAATGGGCGGCCATCTAGTGACAGTGTCTTGGTCAGGCCGCTAATGGCATGTTTGGTTGTTGTATAAGGTACTGAACCAGGTCGCGGTGCATGTGCCGAAATAGAGCCATTATTGATAATACGGCCACCTTGGGGTGACTGCGCGCGCATCAAAGAAAATGCCGCTCGGGCGCATAGAAATGATCCGGTCAGATTGATATTCACGACATCCAGCCATGTCTGAATTGGAATTTCGTCAATAGGCATGCTGGGACTGCCAATACCGGCATTATTAAACAGGACATCAAGATGCCCCCATATATTAACAGCGTTACTGAATGCGGCATCGACCGCATCGACGTCACTGACATCGCATGGCAGGACAAGCGCGTTTTCATGCCCATTGGCAGTTTCATCAAGCGTGTCTTGGCGACGCCCTATCAAGCCAACCTTAAAGCCAGCCTCAAGAAACGCCTGTGCTGTTGCCCGCCCGATACCGCTGCCAGCGCCAGTGATGATGATTGATTTCGCCATGAGACATACCTTTTAAAATGAGATTTTTAGAGTTTAGGCAACCATAATTAAGACGTCTAGCAATCTTAATGAAAATACACTTTCCTCTGTGAAATCTGCTATGTACATATAGCGCTTATATGTCATGTCTGTTTGATTTTGAGGATCTATTTTGGGAAGCAATAACGCCTTTGTGATTCATCCGGACGTAAAATATGCGCCGACGTCACGACCAGCCGACATGATGCTTGATGAGGCTTGTATGCTGGTTGAAGCCATTGGGCTGGATGTTGTGCTATCCGAAACCGTGAAAATATCCCAGCCGCGCGCTGGTTCATTCCTTGGTAAAGGCTATGCCGATCAGCTTGCCGAAATGGCTGAGGCCTATGAGCATCCGTTGATCGTCATCAATACGACGTTGTCGTCGGTGCAGCAGCGTAATCTGGAAACGCTGACATCATGCAAGGTCATTGACCGCACAGCCCTGATTCTGGAGATTTTTGGTGCACGCGCGCAAACACATGCCGGACGGCTTCAGGTTGAGCTTGCTTCGCTTACGTTCCAGCGCTCCCGACTGGTGCGTAGCTGGACGCATCTTGAACGTCAGCGTGGTGGTGGCGGCTTTCTGGGCGGGCCAGGCGAACGCCAGATCGAACTGGATAGGCGCATGTTGATGGATCGGGTCATGCGTATTAAAGGCGAGTTGCAGGAAGTTGAAAGAACACGCCATTTACAACGCCGCAATCGTGACCGCAGTGAAACACCTACATTGGCATTGATAGGCTATACGAATGCTGGAAAATCGACGTTATTTAATAAATTAACGGGTGCGGATGTTCTGTCCAAGGACATGCTATTTGCCACGCTTGACCCCACCATGCGCGGGATGAAGCTGCCATCGGGACGTCGTGCGGTGCTTGCCGATACAGTTGGGTTTATCAGTCAGTTACCTACCGAGCTGGTTGAAGCGTTCAAAAGCACGCTCGAAGAGGTGGTCGAGGCAGACATTCTGGTGCATGTTCATGATGCGTCATCACCAATGGTGGCTGAGGAATATGCTGATGTTTGTCATGTTCTTGAAGAATTGGGGCTTGATCCCGAGATGCAGGCAGAACGGGTTGTGCATATTCTGAACAAATCAGATCAAATTGACGATATGGCAGGCGATACTGCGGACGAAACGCGTGAATATTTACAAAATTTGCTAGGTGGTGGCGTTTTTGTTTCTGCCCTTTCCGGTGCCGGAATCAATGATGCCTTGCTGGTGCTAGATGAAAAGATCAATGCTGATGATATTCGGCTTGATGTTGTGCTGGCACCTGAAGACGGTGCGCCGCGTGCCTGGCTTCACGCCCATGGAACGGTGCATAGTAGTGTGTTTGATGACGTTGGGAATGAAACAGTGTCTTTGACAATCAGTATTGCCAACCGCAACCGCTTTGCGTCACGCTGGCCACAATTATAGCATTGAAAGCCCGATTTTTGACCAATCTGTTAGGGTATGGGTTAATTTTTTGATTAGTCTGTTTGGAAAATCAAATCTATAGTTTGTCTTATTAATCGTGAATTAACAGTCAGCAAGTATTTATCCAAAAAGGAAGCAAAGACAATGGGTGGTGAGCGTATCGTATTTCTGAATGGTGCATTTGTTGCCGAAAGCAATGCCAAGCTATCAATTTTTGATCGTGGGTTGCTGTTTGCGGATGCTGTTTATGAGGGTTTTGGTGTGCTTGATAGTCAGATCGTAGATTTTGAATATCATATTCATCGATTGGAGCGATCATGTGGTGAGCTGGCGATGGTTTCGCCGATGGACAAGGATGAATTATTTGCGGCACTGATGCGGTTGATCGCCGAAAATGATCTGGCGGAAGGGTTTTTATATCTGCATGTTACACGCGGCGAGGGTGATCGTAGTTTCTTTTATAATGATGGCTATAAGCCAAATGTTTTTGCCTTTACGCAAGGTGCTAAATTTATTGCTGATGATCCAGCCCCTGCGGTTAAGGTGCTGACAACACCCGATTTGCGATGGGTGCGCCGTGATATTAAAACAACAAATTTGCTTGCTCAGGTGATGGCAAAACAGGCTGCACATGAAGCAGGTGCTTATGAAGCTGTGATGATTGATGATGATGGATTTGTTACCGAAGCAGGGTCATCAAGCTTTTTCTACATCAAGGATAAGACACTTATTGTGCGTCCCGTCAGTAATGAAATTCTGCATGGTATTACCCGCCAGACAATGTTGCGGGTTGCTGGCGAGCAGGGAATTAAGGTAGATGAGCGCATTTATAAGCTGGATGAAGCATTGACAGCTGACGAAGCCTTTTTGACAGCGGCCTCGATCTATGTGCTACCGGTGAGTCACATTGATGATACCAAAATTATCGATGGGATGCCTGGTGCCTTTACGAAAGCCTTACGTGCCGGATTTTTGAAAACGGCGCGCGCTGAATTTTACCAGCCTAGCTAAGCTGTGGTGGCGTCGATGTCTGAACGTGTAGAATCAGCTATAGGCACATTGATGAAGGGGGTGCCACCCTTGCCAGATGATCAGGTGACGCTGGCAAATTGGCGAGAACCCAGATTTGCACGCTGGTCGTTTTCGCATATGCGCCAGCTATTGCCCACAAGTCCGATAACAGCATCATCATGTCCTTTTGACCTTACTGAGGCACGACAGGATCTTGGATCGATGCGCTTTGCGGGTGCGGATGGGGGCGATTTGCGTCTTGATACATTTTTGCGCAGAAGCCAGACCGATTGCTTTGCTGTTATGCATAATGGAAAACTGGTTTATGACTGGTTTGACGGTTTTGGTGCGCCAGACCGCCCGCATATTTTGTTTTCGGTATCAAAGTCTTTAACCGCTTTGGTGGTGGGCGTGCTGGTCGAACAGGGTGTGCTTGATGTAAAGCGCACTATATCCACCTATGTACCAGAAGTTGCTGGGAGCG
>JABJBD010000029.1 GCA_018668795.1 Candidatus Puniceispirillum sp.
AACCGCAACCCCATGATCATACAGCTGCAAGGTAATGCCAATGACTTCATAACCCTCATCATGCAACATCGCGGCAGTCACCGATGAATCAACACCACCCGACATCGCCACGACAACACGCGTATCACCGGGCGCTTTGGTAAAGCCAAGCGAGTTTTTAGCTGTTGAATGATCTGCTGGCACATCATTAGTCTGCACTGACGCAGTTGCGTCAGCGGCAATCAAATTTTTGCTAGCTGTTTCAGCTACAGACATTGAAATAATCCCTACATATCATCCGGAATTGTCAGGCGTAATCCATCAAGCTCAGCCGACATTTTCAGCTGGCAACCCAAACGTGACGTTTCGGTCAAACCAAAGGCAAGATCGAGCATGTCTTCTTCATCCTCGCTTGGCCCACCGGTTTTGGCGAACCAATCCGCATCAACAATCACATGGCAGGTTGCACAGGATAAACACCCCCCACAGGTGCCTTCGATTCCAAGATTGGCATCACGACCAGCTTCCATAACACTTACGCCATCATTAACGCTGACATTATGTTCGGTGCCATCTGACTTTACAAAAATGATGTTTGGCATCGCCGTCACAACTCCTATTTCAACTGTTTATGTCGCCGGACTGCTATCTAGTGCCGACCTAAATTCTACCGCTTGTACAACTCAAGAAAGACATCTGCAAGCCTTTCAAAGTCAGTTTGCTTTGTTTGCCAACCGCCAGAAATACGCACAGCCTGACCTGCCAGATCACCAGCCTTCATCGCAGCCAGCACATGACTTGATTTGACCTTGCCTGAAGAACAGGCAGACCCGGCGCTGATGGCCACACCGGCAATATCAAGCGCCATAACCATTGTTTCGGCAGACTTGCCTGCAATAGCAAGACAACTGGTGTTGCCTAGGCGCAAAGCCTGGTGGCCAAAAACATGTGCGCCAGACACGGTCTTTCGCATCACATTTTCAAATTGATTCCGCCATTTTGACATGGCATCATAATGGGCAACATCGCCAAAAGCGGCTGTTGCAGCGGCACCAAAACCAGCAATACCGATAAAATTTTCTGTTCCTGACCGCCGCCCCTGCTCCTGACCACCGCCCCGTAGCAAACTGGTCAGCGCATTTCCTGGCTTTACCAGCAAAGCCCCCACACCCGTTGGCCCACCAATTTTGTGCGCTGACAGGCTGGCATAATCAAGATCCAGCGCGGCAAAGTTAAAATGATCCTTGCCCAGTAACTGCACCATATCGCTATGCACGGCGATATTATTTTCATGCGCTAGCGCGGCAAGTTCGGCCAATGGCTGAATAACACCGGTTTCATTATTTGCCGCCATAACTGACAGAATGGTTTTTGGCCTTTGTTCATCAGGTAATCCAGCCAATACATCACGCGCGTGATCCAAATCAATTATGCCATCGGGCGTCACATTGATGATACTGGCATTCAAGGCACTAGCGCGCACCGAATCATGCTCAATCGCCGACATAACAACATGATCAAAGCCTGCCAGAGCCAGATTATTGGACTCGGTACCACCGCTGGTAAACACCACATCCGCGGCTCTTGAACCCGCTAGCAAGGCAACTGATTCACGCGCCGCCTCAACGGTCAGACGCGCGCTACGGCCAAACGAATGCACCGATGACGGGTTCGCAGGCGCACCCATCGCCTTATGCATCGCCGCCGATGCTTCGGCACGAAGCGGCGCTGTAGCGTTGTTGTCAAAATAAAGCGGCGACGTTCCCATCAAACTTGGTTCCGGCTAAATGTTAAAAAAAGACAATTAAGATTTTCGGGAACGGCCACTTGGGCGGCTAGTTTTACCAGCCTTGTCATGAAGCTGGGTTGCCGACATACGGTCTTCCATATCATTTAGACGGGCACGCAAACTTTGCACCTCATCAACCAGAGCTGTGATGATGCGCTCGCGCGGGTCGGCATTGGCCATATCATGTACTGCATAGGGCTGAAAACTATCATCGACGGTTTTGCTTGCCTTTTTGCTGGTCATCTGACGCGCAGGAACACCGACAACGGTTGCCCCTTCTGGCACATCTTTGGTGACCACCGAATTACCGCCAACACGTGCGCAACGATTGACCGTGATATTTCCCAGAATCTGGGCACCCGAACCAACAATCACATCATCACCCAATGTCGGATGACGCTTGACCGATCGTTGGGATTCGGCATCGACAGCTGGCAAAACACCGCCAAGCGTGACACCCTGATACAATGTTACATTATTGCCGATTACAGCCGTTTCGCCGATCACGACGCCAGACCCATGATCGACAAAGAACCCGCATCCGATTGTCGCGCCTGGGTGAATTTCGATGCCGGTCAGCCAACGGGCAATCTGCATGATCCAGCGCGCAATAAACTTTAGCCCCATTTTCCACAAAGGGTTCGATAAACGATAGGCAACCATCACATGAAAACTTGGATACAGAATTACCGCAGCAAAACGATTGCTGGCCGCGGGGTCACGCGCCATTATTGCCTTTAGATCACGGTTCAGTTTTGCAAACATAATTGCATTTTCTTTCATCTGGTTAACGATCTGCACAAAGCTGACTTGGCGACCGCGCCTTATTAAGATATAAGCCGTTCATTAAATAGCACAAGTGGAGCAGAAAAAATATGCCTGAGGTCATCATTAACGGCCCTGAAGGTCGCCTTGAATGTCGCTACATGCCAGCCGAAGCAAACGATGCCCCAACGGCGCTGATTTTGCATCCTGAGCCAGATAAAGGCGGCACCATGAACAATCGGGTGACCTATGCGCTTTACAAATTGTTTCAGGCGCGCGGTTTTTCTGTCATGCGTTTCAATTTCCGTGGCGTTGGCCGAAGTCAGGGCATATATGACAATGGTGAAGGCGAATTATCCGATGCCGCGACCGCCATGGATTGGTTGCAGGCACAAAACCCGTCGTCACGTCAATGCTGGATAGCTGGCTTTTCATTTGGATCATGGATTGGCATGCAACTAATGATGCGCCGCCCCGAAATTCAGGGCTTTATTTCGGTGACACCACCTGCTGTTACGCATGACTTCTCGTTTTTGGCACCTTGTCCAGCATCGGGATTAATCATGCATGGCGAACTTGATGAACAAGTACCACCCGAAAGTGTCGAAAAACTTGTTGAACGTCTTTCGATTCAAAAAGGCGTCAATATCACTGTCGATGTTCTGCCAGGTGCAAACCACTACTTTACCGAGCATCTTGACCCGATGATCGAACGCGTTGAAGCTTATCTGAACGACTCGATTAACGAAGATGATTTCGACCCGCTTGCCTGATTGCAGACAAGCACTTTGTAACGCCGCTTACGGCTATATTTAAGTTGAATAACATGACCAATAGATCAGATCTTATCCGGCAATATACCGAACGTGGCTATATTCATCAGGCCACGAATATTGAGGCACTGGACGATGCGGCCAGTAACAAGGTTATACCTGCCTATATCGGCTTTGACTGCACGGCGGATAGCTTGCATGTCGGATCGCTGGTACAGATCATGATGTTGCGCATCCTGCAAAAAACTGGCCATAAGCCGATTGTACTTATGGGGGGTGGCACGACCAAAGTAGGCGACCCAACAGGCAAAGATACAGCGCGCCCATTACTTTCAGATCAGGACATCGAGGCAAACAAGAACGGTATCAAGACGGTATTTGAAAAATACCTTAAATTTGGTGATGGCCCAACCGACGCGATCATGGTTGATAATGCTGACTGGCTTGATACGCTTGGCTATATCCGTTTTTTACGCGACTTTGGCCCACATTTTTCCATCAACCGTATGATGAGCATGGATTCGGTCAAAATCCGGCTTGATCGCGAACAGCCACTTTCGTTTCTGGAATTCAATTACGCGATACTTCAGGCCTATGATTTTCTGGAGCTACGCCGCCGTTATGGCTGTTTGTTACAGATGGGCGGATCGGATCAGTGGGGCAATATTGTCACTGGCATTGACCTTACCCGCCGCGTTGATGCGCAGGAAGTTTTTGGCCTTACATCACCGCTTATCACCACAGCTTCAGGTGCCAAGATGGGCAAATCTGCCGATGGTGCTGTCTGGTTGAATGAAGATAAATTATCAGCATTTGATTTCTGGCAGTTCTGGCGTAACACCGAAGACGCCGATGTTGGCCGTTTTCTGGCCCTGTTTACCGAACTACCAATGGATGAAGTGAACCAGTTAGCCGCGCTTGAAGGTGCCGACATTAATGACGCCAAAATCGTGCTGGCAAATGAAGCGACAGCTTTATGTCATGGTTCGGACGCCGCCGCACATGCCATGCAGACAGCCCAGCAAACATTTGCTGGATCTGGCGTTTCCGATGGCTTGCCACAATTCAGCCTTGCTGCCGATCAGGCCGATGGGCTGGACATGATCGAAGCGCTGAACATTGTTGGTTTTGCCACGTCAAATGGCGAAGCGCGACGCTTGATCCGTGGCGGTGGAGCGCGGGTCAATGACATTGCCGTGAATGACGAAAATATGCGTCTGACAATGGCTGATTTTATCGATGGCAAGGCCAAGATTTCAGCGGGCAAAAAACGTCATGCCATGCTGGTGGCTGGCTAGTTCGCTTCAGCGCCAAAAAGACGCTCGCTCTCGCGCTTCAGCCACTCTGGACTGAACAGATCACGCAACACACCTGGTGCCAATGACGCCGCATTGATCGATGTTTTTGGATCGTCAATATCGCCGACCATACTGAACTGTGTTGTGAAAATGCCTGTCTTATCAATGCCGGTCAGTACATTACCAAGCAACGGGACAGCCCCAATTAATTTGCTAAGCTGGCTGGCAGGAACCACATTTCCAGCAATATCCATGTGACGCGTGTCCTTATTAAAACGCCCAACAACGGCAACACTCACCGCACCACCGCTTGCTTCCATCCGCGAGATAGAAATATCTGCGCCGCGCTTTTCAAACCTAGCGACGCCACTGCTGAACGCGGTGCCTTCTCCTTCAACCAGACCAATGATTCCTGCTGGCCCTAAAAGCGAAAATATGCGGATTGCTCGTGGGGCTTCAACCACATTAAAATCGGAAATTTTGATATTGGTGTTGAACGACGAAAAATCTTTGCTGATGAAATTATTCTCCAGCCGGATTGTTCCAGAACGGATTGCATCGGTAACCCCAAGCCCGGATAGCATCCGTCCCGCATTTTTAGATGTCAGCACAAGAACAGCCTGATCGTTATTATTTCCATTAAAGTTAATTTGCGTTTCTGCGCCACCAATCAGGCCAGCACCCCGAAGCTGATCTCCGCGTGGACCAAAATCAACCGTCATCTGACCTTCGCTGACCAGTGGTTTGCCTCTGGCCAGCAACGTGCCAGAAAATACCGCCTGACCATTACCAGCATCATCGCGAGACCCTTGAATATGTCCGGATAATGCGTTTTGCGCATCGATAAAAATCGTGTCTGCCGTTACATCAAAAGTAACCGGCACCCCCCCGCCAATACCCTTGTTGCGGCGCAATGGCACGAGATCAATCGTGCGGGCGGCGGCACTGACATTCCAGCCGCCATTCTCGCTTGTTTCGATAATCAAATCGCGGATATCATTACCTGGCATTGTAAGCTTGTTGAAAAAGGCCGCTTGCACACTGCCATCTAAACCTAATGCCAATTGTCCCTTGGCCGCCAAGGTTCCCAGTGACAGATCAATATCCTGTATGGCTGTAACCACCCCGTTCCGCAGAATAAAGCTGGCACTCACAGTGCCGTCTTCAGCCGGAAATTTAGCCCAGTTCAGAATCGGCACATTGATCGACGCATCGGTCAGATTGGTCGATAGATTGATCTGGGCATTATTCCATCCGGTGGACGAGTTAAAACCAATCTTTGCACTGGCATTACCAGCAATATCCAACCCGGACATTTTTGTAAAAATATCTGTCAAAATTGGCGACGATTCAAATTGTCCTACAAAATTCACTTCGCGCGTCGCCGCATTAGTTTTAAAGGTAAAGCTGGTTGGCATGTCAAAAACGCTGGCATCACCGGTAATATCAACCTTGTTCTTTTCAAATGAGGCGATCATTGATGTCGCCTGTAGGTCAATTCCAAAAGGCAGGCCAGTGATGGTGGCATTGCGCGTGGTGGCATTGACCGCGGTCTCGGCATTGGCAAATTTAGCACCCTTGCGCAATGGAAAGCGCGTTGTAAGTGACAATTCGGTGGTGCCATTTACGGTCATTTTTTCAAGGTCGATTGCACCCACTTTCGAGCGCCCCGTACGTTTAAAAATATCAAGCGCTGTTACCAGCCCACCCTCTGCTTTCAGGGATAGGTCAACCGTTCTTTCCCCGGTGGTCAGAACCGGACCAATTGTCACCCGCCCGCTATCAAGTGTAAAATCTTCAAGCTGGCCCGAAGACGTGGTTATATTCAAGGCCGTGTTATCCAGAACAAGATCCGCATCAACACCGGTGATAAGCGGCATGTTTGATGCCCATCTTACGGTCGCATCCTTATAGGAACCAGTGCCTGACAAATCACGCAATACCGGCTTTTGGGTCTCTGGCGAAAGGGCACCTGCTATCGAGATGCGCGCATTTTCAAGATGCCCTGTCAAAAGATTATCATGCATCCAACGTCGTGTTTTCGCCAACGCCCATTGCGGCCATAACGCCTGAAAAAAGCGCGCATCCAGATTTTCAGCTTCCAGACTCATGCTAAAATCATTCGGCGTCCAGTCGGATGCGATAAACATATTACCACTCAGCTTGATAGCACCCGCCTCAGCAAGATCAGCCGTAAATGAATCAACCTTGAGATCACCTTCATGAAAAGCCATGTCTAGCGTGGCTTTATTAATCGAAACGGATTTCGCAAAATCCTCCAGCAATAATGAACCATTTTTAAGGTCAAGTGCCACATTGGCACCCAGAATTTCTCCACCAACACCGATATTGATATCCATGGTGCCATCGACTGTGCCAACAATGCGTCGAATCTGACCTGCAGATAAATTGGCGCGCACACTGTCAAACTTTGTTGTCATATCAAGCTTTGATAGTTTTAAGATCGACGTATCGCGGTTGAATGCCCCAATAAATTCAGCGCCAAGATTACTGACGATTCCTCCAGAAAATTGGCTTTGTAATTGCGCCTTGATCATCGGCGCAAGGTCATCTGGCCAATCATCAAAAACCGATTGTAACCGCACGCTGTTTGCATCAATTTTACCTGACAAAATTGGCGTGGGCGCGCTGAGCTTTTCAACCTCACCGGAAAAGGCAAAAGACCGATCATCATCAAGCAGAATCTGCGCCTTTGATACCGTCGCAACATCAATGTGACTAAGATAGTTAAAAGCAATTTCGGCAGATTTGAACGCGCCGCGCTGTCTACTGGCTGTTTGTGAAAGATAGCCATCAGCAACAATGACATCACCAAATACCGATGTGACAGTCGCATGACTCATCTGCACTTTTAAAAAACCAGACAAGGTTCCAAAATGGCTTTGCCTAATCATTGAAATATCAAGATACTCTGCAATATCTGCCAAATTAAGTTCATCAGCAGTTATATCGGTAATAAAATCTTCACCATTCGGCAAACCAGCAAATGTGATCGTCAATGTCCCCGCATCAACACCATCAATCAGTCTTTGCCCCCGAATGCCACCAATAATTTGGCCGGACTCTTCAAGCTGGGAATCTATATAAATACCGGTAAGCTGAATCGGCGCCAACGCACCTGTATCATCTGACACCGTCACAAGATCGGTTTCAATGCTGATATGTTTAAGGCCTTTGAAATTAAAGGTAGGTGTATTTTCTGCCACGGTGGCAGTAGCAAGATTCGCATCGCCGTCAGACGAGGCCCCAACTAAGGCGCTAAACAATGCGGTAGATTCAGATCCCGACCAGCCAGTAGCTGATTTGACAAGATGAATTTCCATGCCGCGCAAATTGAGTGCCAGCGGCATACCTGTCCACAGACTTTTGAAACCGAATTTGACCTCACCTTCAGGTACGATGACTGCACCATCGTCAAAGCTGAATGTTATATTTTCTGCCTTTACCGATATTGGCGTTGGTGAAATGGAAAATGCAAAGCGCGCCGAACCAACCTCGGCTGAAACAACAGGTGACACTTTGGACAGTTCATATTCCAGATATTGACGCAAACCCCCTGCCTGAACGATGATATAACCAACGATACCGGCAATCAGAACAATAATAAGCAGTAATGTCGTGAATACGAGTTTCACCTTGTCTGCGCCTGATGTGTGGCCCACTAGAGACACCCGTCTTACTCCTGTTATTTTATCGCACTAGATTAAGTGTATGCTATCGACAAGATAGCATTGTCTTGCAGACACCACCATCATTCCTATTTAATAGATTAGAGTGCTAACATTAATCCGACCCAAGAAAAACCGGAGATTTCAATATGCTTGAAACTGGAATGGCTGTTCCCCAATTCGTCGTACCTACCGATAAAGATGATTTCAATGTCGCAGATCATCATGGCAAAAAAATGGTGGTGTTTTTCTTTCCACGGGCAGACACATCCGGATGCACAAAGGAATCAATTGCCTTTTCAGAATTGATGGATGATTTTGCCGCCACCAACTGTGTGGTGATTGGTATTTCCAAAGACACACCTGCCAAACAAGCCAAGTTTCGTGAAAAATACGGCCTGACCTGTTTGCTAGGCGCTGATCATGAAAGTGACGTTTGCGAGCAATTCGGCGTCTGGGTAGAAAAATCAATGTATGGCAAAAAATATATGGGCATTCAACGCGCCAGCTTTCTGATTGATGCCAGTGGCAATGTGGCCGAAGTCTGGCCTAAAGTAAAAGTTGATGGCCATGCCACCGCAGTCCTTGAGGCAGCGCGTGCCCTATAAAAGCATATATGAGTAAAAAATTGATATGAGCCACGCTACGCTGACTGATGGCATTGTTGACTGTATTGCCACCCAAGATGCTTCGGAAAAAGCGCGTAAAACGCGGGCATTGGTCGCTGAATGGCGTGGTGGCAACATCACCACTATTGGTGATTGCCCGCCGCCAGATCGTCCAGGACGCCCGCTCACGCCCGAATTACGCCGCCCGGGTGATGTGCCAAAGCGTCGCATCACTGGCGGCGTTGCTGGGCGTGTTGCGCTGATCCATGCGATCGCCCATATCGAACTGAATGCAATTGATTTGGCGCTTGATATGGCTTGTCGTTTTCTTGACCAGCGATTGCCACTCGATTTTTATCATGACTGGCTATCGGTTGCCGATGATGAAGCACGCCATTTTCTGATGCTGAATGACCGGTTGGCTTTACTTGATGCGCAATATGGTGATCTGCCTGCCCATGACGGATTATGGCAAGCGGCACAGAAAACCGCACATGATTTGCTGGGGCGTCTGGCGATTGCCCCATTGGTGCTGGAAGCGCGCGGACTTGATGTAACACCAACCATGATCAATAAACTTAATGACGTTGGCGATCATGAAAGTGCCACCGCACTGGGCATCATCATGTATGATGAAGTCGGGCATGTTCTGATTGGCAAACGCTGGTTTGACTATGTATGCGGCATGCACCGCCGCGATCCGGTCAGTAGCTGGCATATGCTGGTGAAACGCTATTTCAAAGGCCCGCTCAAGCCACCATTCAATATCGAAGCACGTGCGGCGGCACATTTTTCAGCGGCCTTTTACGGTCCACTTTCCTATCGCGATGATCTTGTATCATCATCACCGAAACGTTAGCGGCTAACCGTCGCTAGTTCGAAATACATTTGTGATTATCTATTGGCTCTGGCTAGTCGCGTTGCATGCCAACCCGTGCGGCAAGACTAGCCTCGATGAAACCATCAAGATCGCCATCAAGCACGCCCTGAGCATTGCCCTTTTCAACATTTGTGCGCAGATCCTTGACCATTTGATAAGGATGCAGAACATAAGACCGAATTTGATTACCCCATCCAATATCTGTTTTGCTGGCCGCCGCATCTGATGCAGCTTCTTCACGCTTTTGTAATTCCAGCTCATAAAGGC
>JABJBD010000023.1 GCA_018668795.1 Candidatus Puniceispirillum sp.
CAGTTCTCCTATAACGCCGATAATTATGGCGTTCTGTTGCATTGCCCAGACAGCGGTGATACGGCCTGTATTGATGCCGGCGATGCCACCGCAACCGAAGCGGCACTGACACAATCTGGATGGTCATTAACGCATCTGTTTATCACGCATCACCATGGCGATCATACAGCTGGTTTAACCTCATTAAAAGCAACGCATAACGCTCATGTTATCGGGCCACCGCCACGTTCGACGCCAATTTCCGGCATTGATCACGCAGTGTGGGATGGTGACAGCTTTGAATTTGCCAATCGACAAGTGCATGTGATTGCGACACCTGGTCATACCACTGACATGATTAATTTCTATCTGCCTGATGAGAAGATTGTCTTTACCGGTGACACGCTTTTTGCCCTTGGATGTGGTCGTGTCTTTGAAGGTAGTTTTGATATGATGTGGAATAGTCTGGAAAAACTGCGGGCGCTACCTGATGACATCATTATCTATTGTAGCCACGAATATACGCAGGCAAACGCCGATTTTGCCATTACGGTTGATCCGCATAATGATGCACTTAGCAAACGCCGTGAGCAGGTCATAGAACAGCGCGCAAACAATATCGCAACTGTGCCAACTATCATGTCGGTGGAAAAGGCAACGAATCCGTTTCTGCGGCCTGATGACCTGTTAATCCGCGCGCATCTAGACATGGCGCATGCCAGCAATGCCGATGTGTTTGCCGAAATACGCCGCCGCAAGGATGCGTTCTAGTCGCCAGAACAGACTTTATTATTCGGGACAACTATAGCTGTCTTTCATGGCACCCCATATCAGCAATGTTGCTGCAAAATCAAGATTGCTTTCGGGTCGTTGCATCCATTTCATCGTTGTTGCTTTGAGTGCATCAGGCTGAATGCCCTCAGGCATGCAAAAGACGCGCTTATTATCAGATGATTTTTCACTAAACAGATCAACCGTGGTAAAAGCATCAACCGCCCCCGTGATATAGACAATGCAAATAGCATCATCAGTCGGGTTTTGTGATGTGCAATAAAGTTTTAACGCATTGCCATCAATAAAATCAGCATGGGCAATTGTTGGTGCCGCCACAGCACCTGTTATCATCAGCAAGCATGAAGCCAGCAGATGTTTCACTGTCGAAAAAAGCGGTAAAATCTTTGGCATGTAAACTCCGTACACTCTATGAATCTCGCAACCAATCTTGCCTATAGACCCGTATCCAAAATAATTTTTGGTGGGGCGATACCTTCGTGAATATCCATAAATGATTTTGCCCCTTCACCAAGTGGCCGCAATTCAGCCCAGCCCTCGCCCGTGACCACACCATCGGCAAGCAATGACAAGCTTTCCGCAAAATCCTGTTCACTATAGCAATAGCTACCTTGAAATATAATTTCCTGTAGGGTAATGCGCCGCGTATCCAGACCATCCGCATTATCCTGCAAGCCAATATGAACGATCACCCCGCCTGGTGTAACCAGCGCCGAGGCGGTTTTACGCGTTACCGCCGCACCCACCGCATCGATAATGATATCAACAGGCTTGTCATCCGGCGTTTCATTAAGTGGATCATAAGCTCGTGCGCCAGTAGCTTTTTCAAGCATGTCACGACGAAGCGGATTAATTTCGGCAATCCACAGATCAGCATAGCCAAAATGACGAGCAACCTGCGCACATAAAAGCCCAATAGCCCCGCCACCCAGAACCACAAGGCGACTTTCGCTAGGTGCTTTTACAGCTGATTTCATACCAAGGCGGACAGTATGCACCGCACAGGCAAGTGGTTCGGCAAGTGCCGCTTGCGCAAAGCCAAGATGATCTGGCAGGACTGTCAGATTGGTGGTCTTGATGGCAACCTGTTCAGCAAAAGCGCCAGGCACCCGCATGCCTATCAATTCGCGGGACGGGCAAAGATGCGTTGTCCCTGCAACACAGGCTGGGCATGTACCACAGGTCATCAGCGGATTAATAGCAACACGTTTGCCTTTATCAGGGCCAGAAACAACATGCCCAACAGCTTCATGTCCAAGCACAAGCGGAGGCACCCGGCGCGCATCATGGCCATGCCACGCATGCATATCCGAGCCGCAAATACCACAAAATGCCAGATCAACAATGGAATCATGCGCACCAGCAACAGGCGCAGGCACATCACGAATTTCACTTTCCATTGTACCTGTGTAAACAAGCGCTTTCATTTTGCTGTATATCCCCCGTCAACAGGTAATGTCTGCCCTGTCACATAGCCACTTGCATCCGATGCAAAAAACAGCAACGGACCACGTAAATCACTTAGTTCACCATTGCGTCCCATAGCTGTATTGCGAGCATGATGATTGGCAAGATCAGAATTATCAAATACAGGAGCAGTCAGTTCAGTTGGGAAAAACCCAGGTGCGATCGCATTTGCCATGATGCCATGCCGTGACCATGCTTCAGCCATGGCGCGTGTAAGCTGAACAATACCCCCTTTGGCCGCCCCATAAGCAATGCCATTTTCAAACGCGCGAGTCGATTGTAATGACGCAATGTTAATAATGCGCCCCCAGCCAGCTTTTTTCATATGCGGAACAAAAGCTTGCGCCACCAAAAAGGGCACGGACAAGTTCAGGTGAATTGTGTCCTGCCATAATTCAGGCGAAATATCATCAGCCGATCTGCGATGGTTAACACCAGCTGCATTGACGATTATATCGGGTTTTATACCAGCGTCATGACACGCTGTTTGCAGGCCACTGATAGCATCTGCACCAACAAGATTTAGCGCAATTGACGTACCATCATACCCCGCAAGCACAGCATCAAGGCGATCCTGACGTCGGCCGACAAGCGCTAGTCGCGCGCCAGCCTTGCCAAGTTCCCCAGCCATGAACGCACCAATACCACTGCTGGCGCCAGTAACAAGCGCGGTTTTGCCCGCTAGCGAAACAGTGATATCGGCGTTAGTGCTCATGACTAACCCAGATTCTCACCTGGGAAATATTTACGCAACCTGACATCAGCAGCACGTGCGTGACCTTCCATGCCTTCAAGCCGCGAAATACGTGCCGCAGCCGCACCGACTTCGCGGTTGGCTTCGCGCGTCATACGCTGGGTTGTGACAACCTTCATAAATTTATGCACTGACAGGCCACCTGTATAATGGGCTGCCCCTTTGGTTGGCAGAATGTGATTGGTGCCTGAGCATTTATCACCATAGGTCACGGTTGTTTCCTCACCAACAAACAGGGAACCATAATTTTCTAGGCGATCCATATACCAGTCATCTTTGGATGTATGAACTTCGAGATGCTCGGCAGCATATTCGTCGGACACTGTTGCAACCTCTTCATCCGTATCACACAGAACAACCTCACCATAATCCCGCCATGCGGCAGTCGCAGCATTACGCGCAATTTCAGGTAATGCATCAATATGCTTTTCCATCTGACCCATCACATCATCGGCAAGCTTCTGTGACGTGGTAAATAGCCATGCTGGCGAATCTGGGCCATGTTCAGCCTGACTGACAAGATCTTCAGCAACAACTGCCGGATCAGCGCTTTCATCAGCAATAACCGCAATTTCTGTTGGGCCTGCAAACATATCGATACCCACACGGCCATATAGGCTACGCTTGGCTTCGGCGACAAAACGGTTACCAGGACCAACCAGAATGCGGGCTGGCTTGCCGGTAAACAGACCAAAGGCCATTGCCGCGATACCTTGCACGCCGCCTAATGACAAGATAGTGTCTGCCCCGCATAAATTCATGGCGTAGAGAATAGCTGGGTTTGGCCCAGCTTCACCATTCGGTGCTGAACAGGCAACAATATGCTTTACGCCAGCTACCTTTGCCGTTGCGATCGACATAATCGCCGACGCCACATGCGCATAACGGCCACCTGGAACATAGCAACCAGCTGTTTCGATCGGAATCAGCTTTTGGCCAGCCCACAAACCTGGTGACAATTCGGTCTCGAACGACTTGATCGAGTCGCGCTGGGCTTCGGCGAAAGTACGCACACGGTCAAGCGAGAACTGGATATCGTCTTTCAATTGTGGTGACACAGCATCAGCGGCGGCGGCTATTTGCTCGGCGCTAACCACTGCATTTCCACTATATCCATCAAGCTTGCGACCATACTCAAGTGCTGCTTCCTCGCCACCAGCTTCGATAGTAGCAAGCATCTCAGCAACAATTTTTTGCGTTTCATCCGTGCCGGTTTGCGGCGTTTTTGACGCTTTCTTCAGATACGTAACTGTCATGTTTAAAAGTCCTATTTTCCGTAAATATATTCAGGTAACCACAATGCGATTTCCGGGAATGAGAAGATCAGCGCAAGTCCGATCAACTGAATCACCATAAATTGCATCATGCCAAAGTAAATGTCTTTCAAATCCCATTCAGGTACAACACCCTTGAGGAAATAAGCTGACAAGGCGACAGGCGGACTGAGCCACGCTGTTTGCAGATTGACCGCCACCAGAATGCCGAACCATGTCAGATTAATATCAAGTTTTACCAGAACTGGAATCAAAATCGGTACAATAATGAGTACGATCGGCACCCATTCCAAAGGCCAGCCTAACAAGAAAATCAAAGCCATAATGATGACCAGCACCATCGTTGCCGAGAGATCCCATGCAAGCAGGAATTCAGTAAGAAGCATTGGTGTTCCAAGGCGAGAAAATACTGCACCAAAGAAATTGGATGCCGCCACTAGGAACAAAATCAGAACCGAAATTTCCAGCGTTTTCAGCAACGCCTCATAGAACATCTTTGATGTGAGTTTGCGATAAGCAATGGTCAGAACTAATGCGCCAAACGCTCCACAACCAGCACCTTCGGTCGGTGTTGCCCAGCCAAACAAAATTGATCCCAAAGCAAAAGCAACCAGTGCCGATGGTGGCACCAACCCCATAAAAAATTCGTACCATAGATCGGAGAAGAAAAAGCCAGCCGGCTTATTCTTTTTTACCCAGATGGACGCGTAATACATCAAGCCCATCCAGCCAATCGGAATCAGGATTGACGAGAATGGGAATATGCCTTGAAGACTGCCAGACAGGCCTTTTACGATCAAAGTGAACAAGATGATAATTGATGAAATCACCATTGTAGCTTCTAGCCAGTAAAAGGAAGATGTAACTGGTTGATTCTGAGGTGGTAAAATTGGGCCTAGCGAAGGATTGAGCCAGCACCGAATCAACGCATAGGCGGCATACATTGAAGCCAACATAATGCCAGGAACAATCGCGGCTGCAAACAAATCGGTAACCGGAACCTGCAATACCGGCCCCATCACAACAAGCATGATCGAGGGCGGAATCAGAATGCCCAGCGTACCACCAGCGGTAATTGTGCCCGCAGCAAGGCGGACATCATAACCAGAACGATTCATTGTTTTGGCAGCCATGATACCCAGAATGGTAACTGACGCCCCCACAATACCTGTTGCCGCCGCAAAAATGGTTGATACAAAAAGCACCGCCAGATATAGCGCACCACGTGTACGTGACAACATCAACTGAACCGAGGTGAACAGACGTTCCATCAGGCCAGCCTGTTCCATCATGATGCCCATGAACACAAATAACGGCACCGCAGCTAGTGTCTGTTCAAGCATCACATTATTGAACTGCAAGGTTTGTAGATAAAAAACCATCTTGCCGCCAAAACCCCATGCCCCAAACACAAAGCCTAGGAAAATAAGCGTAAATGAAATCGGGAATCCAACAAAAATGGCAAGCAACATAACGGCAATCATGATGACGCCAATCATTGGTTGCGACAGCCCCCCAGCACCTTTCAGACCGCTGTCAAACAAACCGCCAAGGGTGATGATATCGGGGAAAAATACATTCCCAAAAACCAATGCCAAACCAATGATATAGACAGGCAGGAATTGCACAAGCCGACGTTGTGCTGTGCCGCCCATCTGGTGGCAACAGCGTAATAATTCAGCAATACCCTGAACCAGTAATAAAAACGCGCCGATTGGCATCGCTGAACGCGCAGGCGCCAAAGGTGCCATAAGCGCGGTATCCATTGAACGTTCCCATGTTACCCATGCCTTGACTGTGTAATCCATCGACACCCAGAAAAAGAACAGCAACGCCGGAAAGTAAAAAAATAAATAAAGGGACGCATCTACAATCGCCTGAGTACGTGGTGACCATGTGCGAAACAGAAAGTCAGCGCGGATATGTACGCCGCGCATCAATGCGTAACCAGCACCCATCATAAACATGGCACCACAGAACATACGGCTTGTGTCATAGGCCCAGTCAGTTGGCGCCACAAATACCTTGCGCGCAACAACTTCATAAATCATCGCAATAATAACGGGTACCAGCATAAAGCAGGTGATTTTTCCAACCCAGTTATTGAGCACGTCAATATTACCAACGATCACACGCATCCATGGATGCATGTCCTCAGGCGTATCGCCTGGTTCACCAGCACGACGTTCCGCAATCAACTCGTCAGAAATATCGAGTTCTTGGCCCTCTTCATTCTGCGCCATGATTAACCCCCTTTATGTCGTTATGCACCGCTACATTGCTGTGGCCAAAAAACGGCCGATTTACATCAGAAATTTAAAAATAAGTCTAGCGAGTCCCACATAACTATAATCTGGGACTCGCCATATTTATCGACCTTGAATTACTTCAGGGTATTGGCAAACGCCATGCCAAGCTTGGCGTTAGATGTCTGTGCACCTGACCAGAAAGGAACTGCGATTTCAGCAAAATCCTTCTGTGACTGCCAAACTTCAGCAAAGAACGCATTTTCAGCTGAGTTCTTTTCCAAAAGTGCCTTCGCTGCATTCATATATGCAGGGAAATAGTCAGCTGGCGTATCCTGCAGAATGACACCATGCTTTGTTGTCAGCTCATGCAATGCTACACCGTTATCATAGATACGTGCAGACATACCTTTGATCAGAGATGCGTTAGCAGCAACTTCAAAAGCATTCTTCTGATGATCTGTAAGAGAGTTGTAAACATCTTTGTTCAGATACATGTCAGCATTCACAACAACCTGGTGTAGACCCTGAAGATAGTAATGCTTCAACACCTTATGGAAACCGAAGTCCATATCAGGCTTTGGACAGCACCACTCAGCCGCATCGATTGTACCCTTTTCCAGCGCTGGCAGAATGTCACCACCACCCATAGCAACAGAGGCTACGCCGATGTCTTTATAAGACTGGCCAGGAAGACCTGGAGGTGTGCGGAAACGATACTTACGGAAGTCGTCCATTGAATTGATTGGCTCTTTAAACCAGCCAAGTGCCTCTGGACCAACTGGTTGTAGCATGAAGCCTTTAACGTTCATGCCCATTTCATCCCACAGGCGCTCATAAAGCTCTTTACCACCAGCGTTCAGGAACCATGAAAGAAACGCGATGTTATCGATGCCAACACCGGCACCCGCAACAGGCGAACCGAATAACATTGCAGCTGGGTGCTTGCCTGACCAGTAGTGTGTCCAAGCAAAACCACCGTCAACAAGACCTGAGTCCACAGCGTCAAGTGTTTCTTTAACACCAACAACTGCACCAGCTGGCAACACTTCAAAAGTAACTTCACCATCAGTTAGTTTAGTAACGTCAGCCATGAAGTCTTTCAGCATCTTAACTTCTGTAGTCTGCATGCCAATAACAGCCTGCACACGGATATTCACAGGATTAGTGTCAGCTTTTGCCTCAACCTCAACAACTTTTTCCACTTCAACAATCTCTTTTTGGCCGCTTAAAGCAAAGTAGCCAACCGCCAATCCTACTAGAAGTGCTATAGCGCCTACGGCCATACTATTATTTTTCATAATTTCCTCCCAAGTTTTGCCTTCATTTATGATCCGCGTGTGCTGATGAAGGCATTACAGCTTTGCTATTTCGTGGATCAAATTTCATTTTATCTGCTTTTGCCTTGTTCAAGCTTCAGCCAATAAACAACATTAATTTTCTAACCATTCCCCTATAAAAATATGGCTAGTAAGTTCAATTCGCGCGCGCCGTCATAAAGCATCATGGCGGTCAGATAGATCAAAAAGAAAAGACCCATATATGATAGCCAACGAAAGCGCAGCATCACTTTCATAATTAGTGACGCAAATAACGCCATGAATGTAATCGCCAAAGCCAGACCAAAGACCAATAGCATCGTATTGTCGCGCGCAATCGCTGCTACCGCGACAACATTGTCAATCGACATCGACACATCAGCCACAAGAATGGTGAACAAAGCCCGTGCAAAGGATGAACCTTGTTTATCGCCTTCTGGCTCGGTTTCACCCTCAGCCGCATCGGATGCGTTGTTGAATTCACGCAAATCATTGTAAAATCGCCAGCACACCCACGCCAATAACAAACCGCCGATCAGCAATATGCCTTCAAAGGCAAGCAGATAACTGGCAAGAACTGCAAAAACAATCC
>JABJBD010000239.1 GCA_018668795.1 Candidatus Puniceispirillum sp.
AGATATTTTTCCAACCTTTCAGCATGACGGTATAGAGATGCTTTATATGCTTGAAGGTGAAGTAAGTTACCGACATGGCGACAATCTATATGTCTTGAAATCAGGTGACACTTTGTTTTTTGATGCCGATGCCCCGCATGGTCCGGAAATTTTGCATAAATTACCAGCGCGTTATCTTTCAATCATTTCCTATCCTCAGGTGCTTTGAAATCACTCTGGTATACATTAAAAAGCCAATTCTGCAGGGATCAATCCACGTAACGAATTACCCATAAATAATGCCTTAGCTTTTCGGGCATCATCTAAGGTCAGCACCGCCTCAATCGCTTGGTCAGCTTGCAACAAGCTCTCACGCAGGATGCCTGGCAACAGCCCACATTCAAGCGGTGGTGTTTTCAATATCCCATTCCCATCATCAATAAATAATGATGTGATTGTTCCTTCACATAATTCGTCGCGCTGATTGAGATAAATCATTTCATCAAATTGCGGCATATCACCACCGCAGAATGTTTCCCGATCCTCAGCATATAGATTTCGATTGCTGGTTTTATGCCGCAACCACATATCACCAGAATCTAATTTTGAGTCAGCTAGTCCCAATCGCCATTTCGATGTAACAGACAACGGTGCATCTGCAACGTCAACTTCAAGTTCACCATCTTCAAACAGGATGATGCGCACACGTTTATCATCAAGCACCCCCTTAAGCTCATTATCTAGAGTGGCATGAATTGCACGTGGATCAAACGGCATATCAAACCGCCGCGCTGAAGAAGCCATGCGGCGTAAATGCGCATTCCCTCGATCAAATCCACCTGGATCAAACTCTGATGCAGGCCGCCAACGCATGGTTTCGAAAATATGAAAATCTACCATTATCCTGACAACCTAACTAACTTTGGCTTTTTGACATATATGAATAAAATTCTGGATCATCGTCATACCATCCTCGGTCATAATTGATTCAGGATGAAACTGAACACCGTAAAGCTGAGCAGACTGATCCTCTACAGCCATGATTTCGGCTATTTCATCTGCCGTTTTAGCAACAATGTTAAGCGGTTTATTAGTTGCATTTTTATCAATAGAAAGAGAATGATAACGCCCAACTTTAGTATTTTGCTTTATACCAGAAAAAAGCCCCTGACCATGATGTGTGATTGGACTTGCTTTACCATGCGAAATTCTATCCGCGGCATTAACTTCAATCCCCATCGAACAAGCGATAATCTGGTGCCCCAAGCAAATGCCTAGAACCGGCACCTTGCCACGCATAGCCGCAAGAATATCAAAACTATTTCCCGATTCTTCTGGGCGACCAGGTCCAGGCGACAACACTAACCCTGTTGGCGCTTTATCGATCACGGATTGTACTGTAGCCATATCATTCTTATGTACTTCAACGGCAACACCTGTCGCGGCAAAATATTGGGCGATGATATAGGTAAATGAATCATAATTATCGATAATGGTAATCATCAACTGGCCTTTAACTTGGAATATGCTATTGAAGCCAATAATGGATTGCCAGCCATCATCACCCTCTCAAGAAACGCCATTTTTGCTGCACATTCGGCATATTCAGTATCGCCATTGGACTCATGCACGATGCCACCACCAACACCAAATTCTGCATGCCCATTAGCACTCACTGACAAGGTGCGGATAGCAACGTTGAAACACATATCACGATTAGGCAAAATATAGCCTATAGACCCTGTATAGATTCCACGCTTTTCTTTTTCTAATGCGCTGATGATCTGCATAGTTCGCACTTTTGGAGCACCTGTAACCGATCCACAGGGGAATACACCTGCAAATAGATCGGTAATCGACAGATCGGCCGGCACCTCACAGCTAATTGTCGAGGTCAGTTGATGTACTGATTTATAGCGCTCGGTTGACAAATAAGCATCAACTGACACGCTATTCGTAACCGCCACCCGGCCAAAATCATTGCGTAGCAAATCAACTATGATTGTGTTCTCAGACTGGGTTTTACCATCTTGCAACATGGCGTGCACAATATCACGGTCTTCGGCATCATTAGCTCCTCGTGGGGCTGTACCTTTCATTGGCCGTGTTACAAGTCGGCTCCCGGTTTTACGGAAAAACAACTCAGGCGAGCGCGACAAAAAGACAGGCACATCAGGCAGCTGAACAAATGCACCATAGGAAACGGGCTGTTGTTGTCGCATTTCTTCATAAAGCGCCAATCGATCACCTTGCACCTCACCTGACATGCGATAGGTATAATTTGTCTGATAGGTATCACCTGCCGTTATATGTGTTTGCAACGTCGCTATATCATCCAGATAGCTATCCATATCGCGGCTACTATGTGATAATGACAAATGAAATTCGCCATCATTGGCCGCCGCCATCAATGCATCTGCCTCTTTACGTGATAATTCAATATGCTCACGAAATAGGCCAAAACAAATTGTCACTTCGTTCGAAACACCTGCATCTGATGTCGTTAATGCAGGATCAAACTGATGCGCAGCTTCATATGACACAAAACCAGCTGCAAAGAATCCATTATCAAGCCCTTGTTCGAGACGTGCCATGGCAGCTGTAATGTCACAATCACCAGTAACTGAAATCACTTCAACCGGATCACGGAACAGATGTGATATGTCATCATCATGATAATTGGCATCAAGAAGGACAAAAGGGTGCGGTGCGCGCAATGTGTCTAAATACGAAGAAATCATCATACTCTCAAACTGAACGAAAATGAGCCAAAATGGCGAACATCTAATACGCTAGACATCTATTTAGATGCCCTGTGGCGGAAAATCTACACCTTGTTCGCCGTCACGCCACGGCGAATATTTGTGCATGACCCTGTCAAAG
>JABJBD010000022.1 GCA_018668795.1 Candidatus Puniceispirillum sp.
GGCATTTATGTGCCATGGGTTGATCTTGAACGTTCGACCGCGCGCATGCTGATTATTGAATGGATTGACGGTATCCGCATCGATAACATCCCCGTGCTTGAAGCTGCCGGACATGACATCACCAAACTGACCGAATATGCCGCGACCAGTTTTTTCAATCAGGTATTCCGTGATGGCTATTTCCACGCCGACATGCACCCTGGCAATATCTTTGTCGGGGCTGATGGACGGCTGGTGCCGATTGATTTTGGCATCATGGGGCATCTTGGTTTCAGCGACCGTATGTTTCTGGCACGTTTGTTAAATGCCATGCTTGATCGGGATTACGATCTTGTTGCCAAATTGCATTTTGATGCAGGCATGCTTGATGATTCCATATCACTTCATCATTTTTCGCAATCGATCCGCGCTGTCGCCGATCCGATTATGGGCAAGGCGCTAGGCGACGTATCCTTGGGCACCGTTCTGGGGCAGATATTACAATTATCGACGCGCTTTGACATTGCGATCCAGCCGCAATTCAACCTGTTGCAAAAAACCATGATGATGGCCGAAGGCGTCGCGCGCCAACTCAATCCGAATGCCGATATGTGGGCTTTGTCACGACCCCTTGCTGCCAACTGGATGCAGGGACAGGCTGGCCTTGCCAAACGCGCCGAACAATTCCTCGAAGACGCCATGCTGGTCGCCTCACGCCTCCCCAGAATCATACAGGATCTTGAACAACGCCAGAATCAGCCGCCAATAGTCAAAGCCCCACGCTGGCCAGGTATCGTGGCATTGCTTGCGCTGGCTTTGGCCATCGGCGCTGTATGGCATTAATAGCACATTTCACATATTTCACAAAAAACAGTCTCATTTCATATTTCTTCACAAATTCACAAACATGTGATATAGCTGTGAATAATGTTAATTTTGTGAAAAAACCATGGATGTTCAAAAAGTCATAGGTCAGCTAGGCGGGCGACATGCGTTGCAGTCATTGCTTGGCGTTGGTCCAAGTGCGATCAGCAATTATATCACCCGTGGCTGTTTCCCAAGGCGTGTTCAAAGCATCATCGATACAGCGTTACAGGATACCCCCCATCACAACCAACTTCACAACCCAAATGCCAACAGCACCAGCAGCACGACGCTAACCCCCCCCAGAATAATCCACCCCACGCATGGTAAACGGATTGCGCTGATTATCGGCGGCGGAATCGCTGCCTATAAAGCGCTCGAACTGACCCGCCGCCTGCAGGATCATGGCTTTCATATCACCGGCATCATGACCAAATCGGCTCAGCAATTTATCACCCCGCTCAGCCTGTCTGCTTTGTCAGGCGAAAAGGTCTATACCGACCTATTTTCGCTCACCGACGAAGCTGAAATGGGACATATTCGCCTTGCCCGCGAAACCGATCTTGTGCTTGTCGTGCCTGCCACCGCCAATCTCATGGCACGAGCTGCCAACGGCATTGCTGATGATCTGGCATCGACCATTCTGCTGGCAACAACAGCACCTGTCATGATGGCACCAGCGATGAATCCAGCGATGTGGTCACATCCAGCAACACAGGATAATCTGGCGCGCCTGCAAAGCCGAGGCGTGCATATTATTGGTCCTGATAGCGGCGATACAGCGTGCGGCGAAGACGGCGAAGGGCGACTAACATCACCACAGGATATTGTCGCGCATGTGCGGGCGCGACTGGAACCAGACAGATCATCACTCGCTCTATCGGGCAAACATGCCCTTGTGACCTCGGGGCCTACAATCGAGCCAATCGATTCGGTGCGCTTTATCGCCAATCATTCCTCTGGCAAGCAAGGCCATGCGATTGCCGCCGCACTTGCCAGCCACGGGGCAACTGTCACCTTGGTCAATGGACCTGTCACCATCGATCCGCCCACTGGGGTAAAGCTGGTCAGCGTTGAAACCGCCCAAGAAATGCATGATGCCTGTATGGCCGCTTTACCTGCCGATATTGCCGTTTGTGCTGCCGCCGTAGCTGACTGGCGTGCCCAAGCGCCAAAAAATCATAAAATCAAAAAACAGGCTGCTGATAGCATGACGCTTAATCTGGTCAAAAATCCCGATATTCTGGCCGCATTGGGTACCCATGAACAGCGGCCAACCTTACTTGTTGGCTTTGCCGCCGAAACCGAAAATCTCGAAACCAACGCCCAGCAAAAGCGCATCGCCAAAAATTGTGACTGGATTATCGGCAATCTGGTGGCCGTATCATCTGGTACGAACACATCCGACAATCTTGTTTTCGGGCATGACAAAAACACGATTATGCTGGTGCGTGATGGCACCAGTGAAGCATGGCCAAAAATGCGCAAGACCGAGATTGCCGATAAACTTGTTGCAGCTATGATTATGACACTGAATGAAACAGTTGCGGATAAGGAACCTGCCAATGTCTAGCCTGTCTCTTGATATATGCCGTCTGCCGCATGCCAAGGATATACCGCTTCCTGCCTATGCCAGCGATGGCGCGGCTGGTCTTGATCTATGCGCGGCGAATGACACTCCTATCCGGCTTGAATCCGGTGATCGGGTGCTTGTGCCAACGGGCTTTGCCATCAAGCTTCCAGCCTTGCATGAAGCGCAAATTCGCCCGCGCTCCGGACTTGCCGCCAAACATGGGGTTACGGTCGCCAATGCGCCTGGCACAATCGACAGTGACTATCGCGGGGAAATCAAAATCATTTTGATAAATCTGGGATCGGATGCTTTTATCATTGAACGCGGGATGCGGATCGCGCAGATGGTGATCGCGCCGGTCATACAAAGCCAACTCCGCGAAGTTGACAGCCTTGATACCACGTCGCGCGGCGCAGATGGCTTTGGCTCGACAGGAACATGATACATAAACATCATACACAAACATAAAACAGGGACATGATTATGCTGAATGACGCCGATCTGGAACGCTATGCGCGCCAGGTCATTATGCCGGACATTGATGAACAGGGACAACACAAGCTGGCCGCGGCAAAGGTGTTGGTCATTGGTGCTGGCGGACTAGGCGCACCTGTCATTCTATATCTTGCCGCCGCTGGCGTTGGTAATATCACCATTCTTGATGATGATAATGTCGCCTTGACCGATCTTAACCGGCAAATCATTTATGCGATGCCCGACATCGGTGCCAGCAAATCCCGTCAGGCCGCCACTGCCGTCACTAGGCTCAACCCTGCCATCACAGCAACATATCTTGATGCGCGTCTCACCTCGGATAATGCCGAAACATTGATCCGCGCGCATGACATTATTGTCGATTGTTCGGATAATCCCGAAACACGCCAGCTTGCTGGTACAAGCTGTCATCGTTTGAAACGGCCATTGGTGTTTGGTGGGGCGATACAGCTTGAAGGTCAGCTATCGGTGTTCCAAAGCAGTATCGCAGGCCATACCGACACGCCGTGCTTTTGTTGTGTATTTCCGGCGATGCCTGATGCAAAGCAAGCACCCCGATGTTCACAGGTAGGCATTCTGGGGCCAGTTACTGGCGTCATTGGTGCGATGCAAGCGCTCGAAACGATTAAATTATGCCTTGGGCTTGGCACAAATCTGACAGGAAAGCTGGTTTTATTTGATGGTCGTGACATGCGGACGATGGAAATCGCGACATCCAAAAACCCGGACTGCCCCTGTTGTGGACAAGCATCATCCGATTGAAGTGAAAC
>JABJBD010000021.1 GCA_018668795.1 Candidatus Puniceispirillum sp.
CCCCAGCTGCTATCATCAATAAGCATGCCAAAAACGCAATCAACGTCTTTGGCACGGCCATGACGGGCTTCCCATAAGGTAAAACACGCACCGCTGTTGGCCAGCACCACATGCCGTCCTAAAGACGCCTGAAGGTCTGCTTGCAGATGTTTATCGTTTAACGAGTCCAGAAAACTGTTTTGTGCCACGCCCTCGTGCACAAAGCCGGGCACAGCCACGCCGATTACATCATCATATGGTATTTCTGCTGTTATATCGGCAATCAGTTTGCTGATGGTGCTGAGGGTATTCAGATAGCTATCGGCAGGCGTACTGGCTTGTTTTAGGCATAAAAATTCACCGCCATCTGATAAAATGGCGGCGCTTATGATACGCGATCCAATGTCTAAACCAAGACGCATGCTGAATCCAGCAATTGACAGTTACTTGATTTTTGCTTCACGAAACAGAACATGCTTGCGAGCACGTGGATCAAATTTTTTCAGCTCCAGCTTTTCTGGCTTTGTACGTGGGTTCTTTTTGGTCACGTAAAAATAGCCTGTATCGGCTGTACTAACGAGCTTAATTTGAAGGGTAGCTGGCTTTGCCATGTCACTAACTCCGGATAGGGGCGCCTAACGCCGTAAAACTTGCCGGAAAATGCGTGATTATGCTGCCAATGTCAAGTCAGATCATCGGCTTTTTCGGTGGGAGGATTTGTTTTTCCTCTGACCTGAACGTTTACCTGCTTTGGGTGATGAACGTTTGTCGCCTTGTTTATGTGCCGAATGGTTACCCCGTTTCGGGCGCTTGTCAGTTAATCCACCACTGATCCAACGCAGAAGGATACCACCAGAAACCGCATTGACCTCGGCAATTTGAACATTCAGTTCAGTGCCTATGCCAAATGTCCAGCCTGTATGTCGGCCTTCCAGAAATTGCCCTGATGCGTCCAGATCATAATAATCGTCAGGCAGATTTTTTAGCGGCAGAAACCCGTCTGCTTTGCCATCATCAAGGCGTAAAAAAGCTCCAAATCCGGTGATAGCAACAATAACAGCTTCTAGCGTTTCACTGATGCGTTTCTCAAAAAAAGCCGCCGCAAACCGATCAATACTGCGGCGTTCGGCATTTGCAGCATTGGCTTCAGTTTCAGAAATATGCGTGCAGATTTCACTCATTATTTCAAGCGGCATATCTAAAAGCCCGTCAATGGGGGCTTTCTTGCCTTTTGCGCCGTGATCGACAAGGGCACGATGCACCAACAGATCAGCATAGCGGCGAATGGGTGATGTAAAATGCGCATAATTCTGGAGAGACAAGCCAAAATGTCCAATATTATTAATATCATAGACAGCTTTGGACTGGCTTCGCAGCACCGCTTCGTTGACCATCAATTCATCAGCTGAGTCTTTGACATGTGCCAGCAATTTATTGAAATGATGTGGTTGTAGAACTTGCCCACGGGCGAATTTGCCACCAATGGCATCTGCCAATTTATGCAGACTATCAGCCTTTTTGGGATCGGGAGCATCATGCACGCGAAATACACAAGGGCGTCTGGCCGCGATAAGCGTGTCAGCCGCGGCAACATTGGCGGCGATCATAAAATCTTCAATTAGACGTTGCGACGCGCTTTGTTTGCGAAGCGCAATACCAACAGCAACATTTTGATCGTCAAATTCGACGCGGCGTTCTTGCAGATCAAGAGCAAGAGGTTCGCGCGCTGTTCGGTCAATGTTCAATGCATGCCACGCTCCGAATAACGCATGCAAGGTGCCATGTGGCACATCGGCATCAGCTTCATCAAATGCGCCATCATAGATGGCCTGCACTGTGTCATAGGTTAGACGGGCATGTGATTTGATAAGGGCGCGCTGGATTGAATGGCTGATCCGTTTGCCGTCATTATCGATAAAAATTTCAGCCACCATGGCGGCTCTGTCTTCATGCGGGCGCAGTGAGCAAAGATCGTTTGAAATAGCTTCGGGCAGCATGGGAACAACCAAATCCGGCAGATAGACCGAGTTGCCTCGTGTTCGGGCTTCTTTGTCAAGAGTTGAACCTTGCTGTACATAGTGCGAAACATCGGCAATGGCAATTAATAGCCGCCAACCACCTGTGTCGGTTGGTTCGGCAAAAACAGCATCATCAAAATCCTTTGCATCGGCACCGTCAATTGTAACCAGGGCAATATCGCGTAAATCCAGACGCC